>JACQPI010000028.1 GCA_016207585.1 Elusimicrobiota bacterium
ACCTACCAGGTCGCTCTGGAGCTCATGGAAGCCGGCATCTCCGGACTTTTGGTGGGCGTCGGGCCCGGGGCGGCCTGCACGACCCGCGGCGTCCTGGGGCTGGGCGTCCCCCAGGTCACGGCGACCGTCGACTGCGCCGCGGCGCGGGATTCCTATCACAAACGCTCCGGCCGCTACGTTTCCCTCATCACCGACGGCGGCATGACGACGGGCGGGGACATCTGCAAGGCGATCGCCTGCGGCGCGGACGGGGTGATGATCGGCTCGGCCTTCGCGCGGACCCAGGAGGCGCCCGGCAAGGGCTTCCATTGGGGAATGGCCACTCCGCACCAGTACCTGCCGCGCGGCACCCGCATCCACGTCGGCGTCACGGGCTCCCTGGAGGAAGTCCTCTACGGCCCCTCTCGTCTCGATGACGGAACCCAGAACCTCGTCGGCGCCCTGAAGACCTGCATGGGTTCGGTCGGCGCATCCACGATCAAAGAGATGCAGCAGGTCGAGATCATCATCGCCCCGGCAATCCAAACGGAAGGGAAGCTTTTCCAGAAGGCGCAGCGCATCGGAATGGGAAAAAATGGTCGATGACCGAGCACGGGGACCCATCGAAGATGGGTGTGCGAGGAAATGGTTGGAGCTCGGCAGAGCGGAAACCATGACCGAATATTCGCTATGATCGCGATCCTCGATTTCGGCTCGCAATACACCCAGCTCATCGCGCGCCGCCTGCGTGAACTCGAGATCTATGCCGAGATATTTCCCTTCTCGACCCCGCCCAGCCGAATCCTGGAGAGGAAACCTCGCGGGCTCATCCTTTCCGGGGGACCCTCCAGCGTGGGACGCCGCGGCGCCCCAGGGCTCAATCCCCGTTGGCTCGAAGCGGGCGTCCCAGTGCTCGGCATCTGTTACGGCATGCAGCTCCTGGCTCATCTGCACGGCGGGAAGGTCGTCGCCGCCAAACGCAGGGAGTATGGCCATGCCCAGCTGACGGCCCTGGAGCCGACGCCGCTCTTTGAAGGACTCCCTTCCGAGCTCCAAGTCTGGATGAGCCACGGAGACGGGGCCGAGAACCTCGGCAACGGCTGGCGGGTACTTGGCAAAACGAGCTCCGCGCCGCTGGCGGCGATCGCCGACGCGAAGCGCAACCTCTACGGCGTCCAATTCCACCCGGAGGTGGCGCACACCCCCCAGGGCGCGCGGCTTCTTGAAAATTTCGCCCGGCGCATCTGCGGGATCGAGGAACGTTGGACGATGAGTTCCTTCTTGGACCGCTCGGTTTTGAACCTGCGCCAGAAGCTCCGCGGCGCCAAGGTCCTCTGCGCCCTCTCGGGCGGCGTCGACTCCTCCGTGACAGCGGCCCTGCTCCACCGCGCCGTCCCGGACGGACTCTTCTGCACCTACGTGGATACCGGCCTCGGGCGCCAGGGAGACCTGGAATACATGCGGAACTTGTTCCAGGGAACCTTGCGTGTCCGCCTCAAAACAGTCGATGCCGCGCCGCTGTTTTTGAAGCGCCTGCGCGGCGTGGCCGACCCCGAGCGCAAGCGCAAGGTCATCGGCAAGACATTCATCGAGGTGTTCGAACGCGAGGCCGGGCGTCTCAAAGGGGTCTCCCATCTCGCCCAAGGGACGCTCTATCCGGACGTCATCGAGTCCGTCAACGTCCACGGCCCCTCCGCCGCCATCAAGAGCCATCACAACGTCGGAGGACTTCCAAAACGGATGAGACTCAAATTGGTTGAACCCCTGCGCGCCTTGTTTAAAGACGAGGTACGGCGCCTCGGGCGGGAATTGGGCCTGCCGGACGAACTCCTGGAAAGGCATCCCTTCCCCGGCCCCGGCTTGGCGGTTCGCATCCTGGGACCGGTCACTCGGGAACGGTTGGACTTGGCGCGGCGGGCGGACGCTATCGTCACGGAGGAGTTCTCGCGCGCCGGCTGGTACCGAAAGGTCTGGCAGGCCTTCGCCGTCCTCCTGCCGGTCCGTTCGGTCGGAGTCATGGGCGACCAACGCACCCACGACCACGTCGTCGCCGTGCGCGCGGTCCACAGCACCGACGGCATGACGGCCGATTGGGTCCGGCTCCCCGAGGCCCTGCTGTCCAAGATTTCGAGCCGCATCGTTTCCGAAGTGAAAGGAGTCAACCGGGTGGCCTACGACGTGACGTCCAAGCCGCCGGCAACGATCGAATGGGAGTGACCCCGTGACGGCAACCCTGGTATCCAGCGAAGTCTCCGGCCTCAAGCTCCTGGCGCGCGGAAAGGTCCGGGATATCTACGATTTGGGGGATCGCCTGCTCCTGGTAGCGACCGATCGCCTCTCGGCTTTCGACCATGTCCTTCCTACGCCCGTCCCGGACAAGGGCTGCATCCTGACCCAGATGTCCGCTTTCTGGTTCAAACGCACCGCGCACCTCTGCCCAAACCACCTCGTTTCGGCCGACTTCAAGGACGTCCTAGCGGCCCTGCCTTCGAATGTCTCTCTCGATCCCGCGACCATGGAGGGGCGGGTCATGCTGGTCCGCAAGGCCGAACGCTTCGACATAGAATGCGTCGTCCGGGGCTACCTCGCCGGCTCCGGCTGGAGAGAATATCAAGAGGCGGGCCGCGTCTGCGGCCATGCGCTCCCGCCCGGTCTGAAGGAAGCGGCCAAGCTGCCGCAACCCATCTTCACCCCGTCCACGAAGGCGGAAAAGGGCCACGATGAAAATATCCCCCTCGAGGAGGCCGCGCGCCTCGTCGGCTCCGAGGCGGCCCGGGAGATCGAGCGCCTGAGCCTGGCGCTTTACCGCTTCGCGACCGCTGCCATGGAACCCCGAGGACTCATCCTGGCCGACACGAAATTCGAGTTCGGCCTCCTGGATGGAAAAATCATCGCCATCGACGAGATGGTCACTCCCGACTCCTCACGCTTTTGGGATGCGCAGGCCTATCGACCGGGACGCTCTCCGGAAAATTTCGACAAACAGTTCGTTCGAGACTATCTGAACCGCGCGGGGTGGGATAAAAATTCTCCTCCCCCCCCGCTGCCGCCCGAAGTCGTCGAGGGGACGGCCCGGCGCTACCGCGAGGCTTTCCGGAGGATCGAGTCATGACGCTCTTGCTGGCGCCGGCCGCCTTGAACCGCATCCGAGTCCAGGAATCGAACTCCTGGCGCGTCGAGGTCCTGTGCAAGCCGAACCTTCTGGATGCCAGGGGCGCCGCGCTGCGGGCGCAGCTTCCTTGGCTCGGCGTCCAGGGCGTCACCGACGTTCGCGTGGACCAGCTCTACCGTCTTTCCGGGCGCCTGACGCAACATCAGGCGGTTTCCATCGCCCAACAGCTCTTGGCGGATCCGATCACTCAAGAATACCGCGTCAACGGCCACCCTTCGAACGCCGTCCCTTCCCAGACGCCCTGCTGCCGCATCGAGGCGTGGCTGAAGACCGGCGTGACGGACCGCGTCGGAGAAAGCGTGCGGCGCGCGATCCTCGACATGGGCCTTCCCATTCCAGAGGAAGTCCGCTGCGCGACGGTCTACCGTTTCTTCGGCCGATTCGTCCAGGCCCAGGCCGAACGAGTCGCCGCGAAAATGCTCGGCAACCCTCTCATCCACCGGTTCGAAATCTCGCTGGGCAGGAATGCTCCATGAGCGCGCTCGCAGCCCCTGAAGCCGCCGCCACGCGGGACCCCAAGCATCCCGATTTCCTTTCCGCAACGGCGAGACAGTTGGCGGAGATGAATCGTTCCCATGGTTGGTCGCTTAATGTTCGGGAGTTACAGGCCATCCAGTCCTATTTCAAATCGGCGAATCGAGAACCCACGCGCGCCGAGCTTGAAACATTCGCGCAGACCTGGTCGGAGCACTGCAAGCACAAAACCCTGACCGGACCGATCCGTTACACGGAGGGAGGGAAAACGCGCCGCTTCTCCAACCTGCTTCGCGAAACGATCATGGAGGCCACCCTGCGGCTTAAAAAGCCGTGGTGCCTTTCCGTGTTCCAGGACAATGCGGGCATCGTGCGCTTCGACGCGGATTGGGCGCTCGCCTTCAAGGTCGAAACCCACAATCACCCCTGCGCCTTGGAGCCGTATGGCGGGTCGGCCACCGGCGTCGGCGGGGTCGTCCGCGACGTCCTGGGCGCGGGCCTTGGGGCGCGGCCGATTCTTAACACCGACGTCTTCTGCCTGGCCTCGCCGCAGCACGCGCAGGAACTCCCCGATGGAGTGCTGCACCCCAAGCGGACCCTGGCCGAAGTGGTAAGCGGGGTCCGCGACTACGGCAACCGCATGGGGATTCCCACCGCCTCGGGGGCGATCTGGTTCGACGACGGGTTTCTCCGCAACCCGCTCGTCTTTTGCGGAACGGTCGGGATCTTGCCGATCCAGGCGGTACGCAAAGAGGTCAAGCCCGGAGATCTGATCGTAGCCGCAGGCGGCCGCACGGGCCGCGATGGAATTCATGGAGCAACGTTCTCGTCCACGGGCCTGGAACCCTCCTCCCCAACCGGCGCGGTGCAGATCGCGGATCCCATCGTTGAAAAACGCCTCCTCGACGCCCTGCTGACCGCCCGGGACCAAAAATTATATCGCAGCATTACCGACTGCGGCGCCGGGGGCTTCTCCTCCGCGATCGGCGAGTTGGGCGAGGCATGCGGCGCGCGCGTCCGGCTGGAGGCCGCCTGCCTAAAGGCCTCCGACATCCTCCCCTGGGAAATATGGCTTTCGGAATCCCAAGAACGCATGGTCCTCGCGGTGCCGCCGAAGCATTTGAGCGCGCTGGAAAAAATATTCGCCGTGGAAGGCGTCGAACATCGCGTCCTGGGCGAATTCACGCAAACGGGCCGGCTTCAGGTTTTCTTCGGCAAGGAAGCGTTGGTGGACATCGAGATGGAGATGCTTCACCATGGCTTGCCGAAGGACGAGAAGGCGGCGACCTGGACCGCGCCCAAGCCGTCGAACGGACGCAAACCCCGAGTCGCGGACGACTCCGGCAAAATGATCCGTGAGGCGTTCCACGCGCTCTTGTCCCATCTCAACGTATGCAGCCGAGCCTGGGTCATCCGCCAGTACGATCACGAGGTCCAGGGGGGGGCGGTAATCAAACCGCTTCAGGGAGCCCAACACGACGGGCCGGGCGACGCCTGCGTCCTGTGGCCGCACGCGGCGACCGGGAAAATGCAAAGTTTCCGCGGCCTGGCGGTCGCCCAGGGGATCAACCCCTCTTACGGCCGCCTCGATCCTTATGCCATGGCGCTCGCGTGCGCGGACGAGGCGTTGCGCAACCTTGCGTGCGTCGGAGCCGATATCTCCCAAGCCGCCTTCCTTGACAATTTCTGCTGGGGAAATCCCGACGACCCGGAAGTCTTGGGAGGGCTCGTGCGCGCGGCGATCGGCTGCCGGGACGCCGCCCTGGGCTTCGAGGTTCCTTTCATCTCCGGCAAGGACAGCCTCTATAACGAATACGGCCATGGGCAGTCCCGCGCTGTCTCGATTCCCGGCACGCTCCTCATTTCGGCGATCGCCCCGGTGACCGATATCCGCAAGGCGATGACGATGGATTTCAAGTCTCCCGGGAACGCCATCTACCTCGTCGGCAAAACCTCGCGAGAGTTCGGCGGAACTTTATACGCCGAATGGGCCGGCATCCAGGACGGCTGTCCGCCGTTGGTGGACATTCCCCTTTCCCGGCGAACTCTCCTGGCCCTTAATCACGCGACCTTCCAGGGATTGATCGCGTCGTGCCACGACCTGTCGGACGGAGGCCTCGGCGTCGCTTTGGCCGAGATGGCCTTCTCCGGCGAGATCGGCGCGGCGGTCGATCTGGACGAAGTTTCGCGCGCGCGGGATATGGAAGAGGAGTCCGCCATCTTGTTCTCGGAATCCCCGAGCCGCTTTCTGGTGGAGGTCCTTCCCGAAAAGGAAAAAGCGTTTCTACGAGCTGTGAAAAACGTCCCGATCGCGCGCATCGGCGCGACGATCGCCAATCCGATTTTAAGGCTCTCCGGCATGAGCGGCTCGGTCTTTTTCGAGGAGCCTTTGTCTCGCCTGAAAGATTCCTGGACGCGGCCTCTGGCGGCGGCGATGGACGGCAAATGAAGAAACCCAAGGTATTGATCCTGCGAACGGCGGGGACGAACTGCGAACGGGAAACCGCCAGCGCCTTTGAGATGGTGGGAGGCGAGCCGCGCCTCGTCCACATCAGGCAGCTCCGTGCGGGACACAACCGGATCACCGATTTCGATATCTTTGTGATTCCGGGCGGTTTTTCCTACGGAGACGACGTCGCGGCGGGCCGGATTCTGGCCAACGAAATCCGTCGCCACCTTCCGGAGCTCAAGACCTTTATCCGCTCCGGACGGCCCGTTCTCGGCGTCTGCAACGGATTCCAGGCTCTGGTGAAGGCTGGCCTTCTGCCCAACGGCCGCACGGGAGAGCAGATCGCCAGCTTCGCCGCCAACGATTCGAACCGCTTCGAGGCCCGATGGACCCGCCTGCGCCTCAACATCCAAAGCCACTGCCTGTTCTTAAAGGACCTGCCGGAAATGATCGAGCTGCCCGTGGCGCACGGAGAGGGCAAATTCGTCGTCAAATCTCCAAAAGTGTTGGAGGACCTCAAGCGCAGCAACGCGATCGCCCTGCAATACGTCAACGAGGAAGGGAATCTGGCCGGCTATCCTTATAATCCGAACGGCTCCATCTTCAACATCGCTGGAATCTGCAACTCCGAGGGCAACTGCCTTGGGCTCATGCCGCACCCGGAGAGGTTCGTCACTCGCTACCATCATCCCAACTGGACGCGCCAAACGTTCTGTAAGGAAGGGATCGGGTTGGAGATGGTGCGCAATGCCGTCAAGCATGTGCTATCCTAGCCGCCTCGCTCGCCTCCCGGCTTCGGGGGGTTCGGTCTGATGTGCGGCGTCATGGCGGTCGCCGACCACGCGGGAGCTTCCCGCCTGGTTCATCTCGGCCTGTACGCGTTGCAGCACCGCGGGCAGGAATCGGCCGGCATCGCGGCCGGCGACGGCGCATGCCTGCGCGCCCGCACCGGCATGGGACTCGCCGGGGACGTATTCGACGAAAAAACCCTGAAAGACTTGCCGGGCCGCGACGCGATCGGCCACGTCCGATATTCGACGTCGGGAGCGAGCCTTCTCAAGAACGCGCAGCCTCTCTCTTTCAACACGATTCACGGACCTGTCGCGATCTCCCATAACGGCAACCTCACCAACGCGGTCACGCTCCGGCAACGGCTCGAAAATCAGGGAGCGCTCTTCCAATCCACGACGGACAGCGAGGTGATCGTTCACCTGCTCGCGCGCGAACGAGGCCCCATCGAACAGGCCCTGGAACGGTCTCTGCGCAAGGTCGAGGGCGCCTATTCCCTGCTGCTTCTGACTCCGGAAGCGACGCTCGCGGCCCGCGACCCCCTGGGTTTCAGACCGCTGGTCATGGGGCGCCTCGGCGCGGCGGTCGTTTTCGCCTCCGAGACGACCGCGCTGAACCTATTGGGCGCGAAGGTCGTGCGCGAGGTGGAGCCTGGGGAAATCGTGATCGTCCGCCAGGGCCGCGTGAAGAGCCTGAAAACGCTCCCGCGCCCGGCCCGCCAGGCCCTGTGCGTGTTCGAGCACGTCTATTTCGCCCGCCCCGACTCGAACGTCTTTAATCTGAGCGTCCAGATGTCGCGGACCGCATTGGGACGGGAGCTGGCCCGAGAGAGCCGAGGGACGATGCCCCGCGCCGACATCGTGGTGGCGGTTCCCGATTCCGGGGTTCCGGCGGCGCTGGGGTTTTCCCAGGAGTCCGGCATTCCCCTTCAGACCGGCTTTGTGCGCAGCCATTATATCGGCCGCACCTTCATCCAACCGATCCAGAAGCTTCGGGACCACTCGGTCCGCATCAAACTCTCGCCCATCCGCGAGGTCCTGCAGGGAAAGCGCATCGTGCTGGTGGACGACTCCATCGTCCGGGGGACCACCTCGCGAAAAATATGCCGCATGCTGCGCGACCAGGGCGTGCGCGAGATTCACATGGCGATTTCGAGCCCCCCCATCGTTTCTCCGTGCTACTACGGCATCGATACCCCGAAAAAGAAAAATCTGATCGCCGCGACGCGTTCCCAAGAGGAAATCCGCCGGTTTTTGGGCGTCGACAGCCTGCGCTACTTGAGCCTGGAGGGGCTCTGGAGGGCTACCGCCGGTCCCAGGTCGTCGGGCTTCTGCGCCGCCTGTTTCACCGGCCGCTATCCCACCCCGCTCACCGATCTAAAGGCGTCACGGGAGGCCCATTCGCCATGCGCATAGGCGGCGCGCCGGGCAAGCGGGTTCTCCTCGTGGGTTCGGGAGGACGCGAACACGCCCTCGCGTGGAAGCTCCATCAGAGCCCTCGGCTGGCCCGCCTTTTCGCCGCGCCGGGTTCGGCGGCGATCGCCGAGTTCGCGCAATGCCTCCCGGGCGATCCGACCCGTCCGGACGAGATTCTTTCGCTTTGCCGAGAGTTCGACATCACCTGCGTCGTGATCGGTCCGGAGGCGCCCCTGGCCGCCGGGCTTTCCGACGCGCTTTCCGCCGCCGGCATTCCCACGTTCGGGCCCGGGCGGGATGCGGCGCGGTTGGAATCCTCCAAATCGTTCGCGAAATCCTTCATGCGGCGCACCGGCATCGCGACCGCCCGCTGCGAATCCTTCGACCATCCGGCCCGGGCGCAGGACGCCGCGGCCCGGTTGGAATTCCCCGTCGTGATCAAGGCCGACGGCTTGGCGGCCGGCAAGGGAGTGCGCATCTGCCATACGCGACGGGAAGCGATGGAGACGATCCAGGATTTCATGGTGGCGCGCCGCTTGGGAGAAGCCGGCCGCCGGGTGCTTTTCGAAGAGCGCCTGACCGGCCTCGAAACGACGGTCATGGCTTTCTGCGACGGAAAGAATCTGAGAGTTTTGCCGCCCAGCCGCGACCACAAGCGCCTGCAGGACTCGGGTCGCGGGCCCAATACCGGCGGCATGGGAGCCTTCGCTCCGGCGTTCATCCCGACGGATATCTGGAACCGCATCGAGACCGATATACTTCAACGCACCCTGCGCGGGCTGCAGGAGGAAAAAATAGACTATCGTGGCATTCTGTATTGGGGGTTGATGCTGACCCCCGAAGGGCCGAAGGTGCTCGAGTTCAACGTCCGATTGGGAGACCCCGAAGCGCAGGCGGTCCTGCCGCTCCTGCGAACCGACCTTCTCGATCTCGTCGAGGCGACGGTCGAGGGGAGCCTGGACCGGACCCCTCTGGAATTGCGGACGGGCTACTGCGTCACGATCGTATTGGCTAGCGAAGGCTATCCTTTCGAGCCGCGAACGGGACGCGCGATCACGGGCCTGTCGGCGCTGGCGGAACTGCCGGGGACCGCCGCCTTTCACGCCGGCACGGCCCGCACTCCGGAAGGCGCCTGGGTCACGGCGGGCGGACGGGTGCTCGACATCGCGGCGACCGGGGAAACTCTCGAGCAGGCTCGGAGCGCTGCCTATGACGCGGCAGGGAAAGTTTCATTTCCCGGAATGCAATTCAGAACGGATATCGCCTCCACCGCGATCCAGCCGCCTCCGACTCCGGCACGCGAACAAGCCCGGCCCGCCGGGAGCAACCGATGAAGGCAATTGCGCGGGTCGCGGTCTTGATGGGCAGCGATTCCGACCTGCCGGTCATGGAAAAAGCCGAGGAGGTGCTGCGTTCTTTCGAAGTCGGCTGCCTGAGCGCGGTCGCCTCGGCGCACCGCACGCCCCAATACCTGAGGTCCCTCATCGCGCGCGCCGAACGAAAGGGGGTGCGCGTTTTCATCGCCGGAGCGGGCGGCGCGGCCCATCTCGCCGGAGTCGTCGCGAGCGAGACGCTGCTCCCCGTGATCGGCGTTCCCCTCGGCTCGAAGCTGAGCGGACTCGATTCCCTCCTATCCACCGTGCAGATGCCCCGTGGGATCCCCGTAGCGACGGTGGCGATCGACAACGCGGCGAACGCGGCGCTTTTGGCGGTACAGATCCTATCGCTTTCCGACAAGGCGCTCGCCGCGCGTTACGAAAAGTACCGTCGCGACCTGACTCGATCCGTCATCGCCAAGGCAAAGGCTCGGAGGTCGCGCTGATGGCGACCCCAGCACGAACGACCCGCGTGCCCTCCGGACGCTCGTCGCGGCAAGCCGCCTACCCGGCAAAACCGCTTTGGTCCCGCAAAGACCTGTTGGGCACCCGGGATCTCTCGGTCCGGGAAATCGAGCTCATCCTGGACCGCGCCCGGGCTGTGCGGGAGCTCTCCCCGAAAACCGGCGAGAGCTCGGCGCTGCGGGGAGAGCGGCTTGGCCTTATTTTCACGGAGCCCTCGACCCGGACCCGGACCTCTTTCGAGACGGCGGCGCGCAACTTGGGGATGGAGCCCCTGGGGTTCTCCGTCCAGAATTCCAGCACGCTCAAGGGAGAAAGCCTTCTGGACACGATCAGAAACCTAGAGGCGCTGGGGACCCGTTTTTTCGTCGCGCGCACGGAGGCTTCCGGCGCGATCCACTCCGTTGCTGCGCAGGTCCGTTCCCATATCGTCAACGCGGGAGACGGCGCCCATGAGCACCCGACCCAGGCCCTGCTCGACGCCTTCACCCTGCGCGAACGCCTGGGAAGGATCGCGGGGCTGCGCGTGCTCATCGTCGGCGACATTCTCCACAGCCGCGTGGCGCGGTCCAATATCTGGGCGCTGCTCAAGCTCAAGGCCCGCGTCACCGTTTGCGGGCCCGGCACCCTCCTGCCGGCCGGCATCGAGTCCTGGGGCGTGCGGATCGACTTGGACCTGCGCCGGGCCATCCGGGACGCCGACGCCGTGAACGTTCTGCGCCTCCAGCTCGAGCGCCAGAAGGAAAATCTCTTCCCGTCCTTGTCCGAGTACCACCGTTTCTACGGCCTGACCCAAGAAGTGCTTTCACTCGCAAACCCGCGCTGCCTGGTTCTCCACCCCGGGCCCCTCAACCGCGACGTCGAAATCTCCTCGGAGGTGGCCGACGGGCCGCAGTCCGCCATCTTGGAGCAGGTGGCCAACGGCGTGAGAATCCGCATGGCGGTATTGAGCCTTTTGGGAAATCGCCCGGCATGAAGACCCTCATCTCCGGCGGACTGGTCGTCGATCCCTCGCAAAACCTGGAGGCCGTCCGCGACGTCTGGATATCCGACGGGAAGATCGAGGCGATCCGTCCGGCGGCGCGCGGGCCATTCTCCTCTCGCGCAGTCCCTGGCGACATAGCGGAGCCAGGGGCGGCGCGCCCCGCGCGGCAGGGCTCAAAACCGGCCTCCCAGCCGGAAAACGGCCTGCGCGTGATTGACGCGAAAGGGCAGTGGGTGATCCCGGGACTCATCGACATGCACGTCCACTTACGCGAACCGGGATGCGAAACGGAGGAGTCGATCGCCACCGGAACGCGGGCCGCGGCGCTCGGCGGTGTCACGACGGTGCTGGCGATGCCCAACACCGACCCCGTCGTCGACAGCCCCGCCTTGGTGAAGCTTCTCCGGTCGCGCGCGACAACGGACGCGCTGGTGAACGTCGTCATCGCGGGCGCCGTGACGCGCGGTCAGAAAGGAGCGGAGCTGGCGGAGATGGGACGGATGTCGCAGGCCGGCGCCGTCGCTTTCACGGACGACGGGCGCCCCATCATGAATGCCCAGGTCATGCGTCGCGCCTTGGAGTATCTCAAAGGCCTTGACCGGCCGCTCCTGGACCATTGCGAGGATGAAAACCTATCGGCGGGCGGCGTCCTCAATGAGGGCGCGGCTTGCGCCGCCAAAGGCTTGCCCGGAATACCGAAGGCGTCCGAGACGCTCATGGCGATGCGGGACGTCGCCCTGGCCGAATGGACCGGCGGGCGGCTCCACCTCTGCCACATCAGCTGCGCCGAAACGGTGGGGCTGGTTCGCCGCGCCAAGCGCCGCGGCGCCGCGGTCACCGCCGAGGCCGCGCCGCATCATTTCACACTGACCGACAGTGACGTCGAGGGCTACGACGCCGATTTCAAGATGAACCCCCCTCTGCGCGCGATAGAAGACGTGGAAGCGATCCAGGAGGGTCTCCGGGATGGGACGATCGACGCGGTGGCCACCGACCATGCGCCCCACGCGGCCGCCCGGAAGGCGCTGCCAATGGCGCAGGCTCCGTTCGGCGTGATCGGACTGGAAACCTTGCTTCCGCTGACGTTGGCGCTGGTGGAACGCGGCCTATTGACGAAAAAATCGCTTGTCCGCGCCGTCTCGACCCGTCCGGCGCTGATTCTGGGGCTCAAGCAAAAGGGCGGCCTTCGGCCCGGCATGGACGCGGATGTGACGGTCGTGGATTCGCAGGCTGCGGCTCTCCCAGCGCAATGCTGGGCCTCGAAAAGCCGGAACTCTCCCTTCAAAGGAAAGAATCTGAAAGGCCGGGCGACGGCCGTTCTCGTAGGAGGGCGTCTCGTCGTCCAGGGAGGAAACCTGGCCGGCTCCCCGCCGGACCGTTGAACCATGCGAATTTATGAATCCCTCCTGCGTCCGATGCTATTCGCGCTTGATCCGGAAAGGGCGCACCAAGGCGTCCTGGCGCTTTTGGAGCTTGCCGCGAAAATCCCCGGCGCCGCCGGCGCCTTAGGGGCCGCGTTCTCTTATTCCCATCCCTCCCTGGAAACGGAGGTCGCCGGGCTCCGGTTTCCGAACCCGGTGGGACTGGCCGCCGGCTTCGACAAGGACTGCCGCCTCGCCGGGATTCTCCCGGCCTTCGGCTTCGGATTCATCGAGGTAGGCACCGTCGTCGCGAGGCCCCAGGCAGGAAATCCCAAGCCACGTCTTTTTCGCGTCCCGGAATGCGACGCCCTGATCAACCGGCTGGGCTTCAACAGCCGGGGCGCTTCGCATGCCGCCGAGAAGCTGCGCGCCCTGCGAAGCCGGCCCGTCCCGATCGGAGTCAACCTGGGAATCAACGCCGACACGCCGGCGGGCCACGAAGTGCAAGGCTATCTGGACGCCTTCCGCGCGTTGCAGCCTTTCGGAGATTATTACGTGCTCAACGTCAGCTCGCCGAACACCCCTGGCCTTAGAGAGCTGCAGGACCGAATCCGCCTGGAAAGGATACTAACGGCGCTGCGATCCGTCAACGCGCCGCGAAAACCCATCTTCGTGAAATTATCTCCGGATATCCCCCCGGCCCAGTTGGACCACCTTCTGCCGCTTCTGCGCGACCAGGCGGAAGGGCTCGTCGTCTGCAACACGACCGTATCCCGCCCCGGCCTCCCGGACCGCTGGGCCGACGTGCGGGGAGGCTTAAGCGGCCTGCCTCTTCGGGACCGATCGACGCAATTGATCGCCGAAATCTATCGCCGCACCGAAGGCGAGCTTCCCGTGATCGGCGTAGGCGGCATCTTTGGTCCGGAGGACGCCTACCAAAAATTGCGCGCCGGAGCGAGCCTTGTTCAAGTTTACACGGGCTGGATCTATCGGGGACCCGGACTGGTCGCGACGATCAACCGCGGTCTCGCGGAGCTGCTCAAAGACCACGGCCTATCCTGCGTGCGGGATGCCGTCGGACGCAGCGTCGAGGTCCTGGAGCGGAAACCATGACCAAGCACGGGTACCCGCTGAAAGCGGGTGTGCGCG
>JACQPI010000029.1 GCA_016207585.1 Elusimicrobiota bacterium
CCGGGAAGTAGCCCTCCTTGAAGCGCGGCCTGTAGGCGAGGTTGGGAGAACCGTTTCGGCCGCTGTTCCAGATGCCTTCCTCGGCGTCGATCTCATAAAAACTTCCTTCCGTCCTGAGATCGAAGCGGACCGAATCGAAGACGAAGAATTCCGCCTCGGGTCCCCACAGGGAGTGGGTGGCGACCTTGGAATCCTTCAGGAACCTTTCGGCCCGCTGGGCGACTCCGCGGGCGTCTCGCCCGTAGGGCGCCTTCGTGATCGGATCGGCGATATTGCAGGTCAGCGCCAGGGTCGGCGTATCGAGCATCGGGTCCACGAAGGCGGTCTCGGGATCGGGCATGAGGAGCATGTCCGACTCATGGATCGCCTGGAAGCCGCGGATCGAGGAGCCGTCGAAGCCGACGCCGCGGTCGAATGTGACCGGCTCGAGCTGGTCGATGTGGAGCGTGACGTGCTGCTGGGTGCCGAGGAGGTCCGTGAAGCGCAGGTCCGCCAGCTTCACGCCCTTCTCCTGGGCGAGCTTGAACAAGTCCTTGACGGCGCTGCGGGTCTCCGAGTCCCTGGTGTCCGCGTTCTTTGCGGCGCGAGTCCTTCGCGTTGTATCGAGGGTCGTGGGCATTAATTTTCTCCTTGTCTTTATAATCGTGCGACGGGGCCTGCGGGAAATAAAAAATCCCCGCGACTTACGCCGTCGCAGGGACCGCTTCGTCCCGAACTAAAACGGACCTCGTTGTCCGCTTTTTGAAGGATAGCAGCTTAGCCGATTTTTGTCAATAGATTTTTTCCGGACGTTTGTTGAAACCCGCGCGCGATGGGCATGCGGCGGCCGATCCCGAAGGCCTTGGGAGTGATGCGCAGGCCGGGGGCCGCCTGGCGCCTCTTATACTCGTTGCGGTCGATGCGGCGCAGGATATCCTCCACGAGCGCGCGCGGGCGGCCGCGCCGGACGATCGCCTTGGCCTCCAGCCCCTCCTCGATATAGGCCCGCATGACATCGTCTAAAACATCATAAGGCGGCAGGTCGTCCTGGTCTGTCTGATTCGGTTTTAGCTCGGCGGAAGGCGGCTTGGTCAGGGAGGCCTGCGGGATGATTTCTCGTTCTCTATTCACGAACCGGCCCAAGGCGTAAACGGTGGTTTTGGGCACGTCCGCGAGAACGGCCAGGCCCCCGCTCATATCCCCGTAAAGCGTGCAATAGCCGACCGACAGTTCCGATTTGTTCCCGGTCGAAAGAAGGAGGGCTCCCGAGTTATTGGAGAGCGCCATGAGAAGGTTTCCCCGAATCCTGGCCTGGATGTTTTGTTCCGCCGGCCCCGGCAGCGTTGCGCGGAAGACTTCGTGGAGAGCGGAAAGATAAGATTTGTATATATCGATGATGGGAATGCTCAAGAGACGTATGCCGAGGTTATGCGCCAGCTTTTGGGCGTCCATGATGCTGCCAGGCGAGGAGTACATCGAGGGCATCGAGACGCCCGTCACGTGCTCGGGACCCAAGGCCGCCGCGGCGAGCGCCGCGACCAGCGCCGAGTCGATCCCTCCGCTCAAGCCCACCACGATGTCCTTGAAGGCGCATTTGCGAGCGTAGTCCCGCAGGCCCAGCAGGAGCGCGCGGTATACCTCTTCGATATCCTCGGACCCCGGGGAGGGGACGGGGCGCAGAGGCGCGTCGAGATCCACGAGGGTGATATCCTCCTCAAACGCCCGCGCGTGGGCCAGCATGCGGCCTCGCCCGTCCAGGGCGAAGCTGTTCCCGTCGAAAAGGAGCTCGTCGTTGCCCCCCACCAGGTTGCAAAACAGCATCGGCGCGCGCGCCTTCCGCGCGTGGCTGCAAAGCATCCTCCGGCGCAAGGAGGTCTTGCCGCGGTGATACGGGGAGGCCGAGATATTGACGAGTACGCCGGCCCCGGAGCGGACCTGCGTCCGGATCGGGTCCTTGTCGTAGAGGCGCTTTTTCCAGAAGCCCGCGTCGTTCCAGGCGTCCTCGCAGATGGAAAACCCCCAGCGCCGGCCCGCGAACGAGATCGGACGGTTTTCACGAGCCGGCTCGAAGTAGCGCGCCTCGTCGAATACGTCGTAAGTGGGGAGCAGCGTTTTATGCCGGATCGCGAGCACCTTGCCCTGATGACACAGCGCGAGGGCGTTGTGGAGGCGCTTGCCGGATTTCGAAACGTTGATGTCCACGAACCCCGCGACAAGACCGGTCTTGCCGGTTTCGCGCGCTAATTCCTTCAGCCCTTGGAGGTTCGCCTTGACGAAGTCGCGTTGATCGAGGAGGTCCCAGGCGGGATAGCCGGCGACGGCAAGCTCGGGAAAGACGGCCAGCGCCGCTCCCAGGCCCTGGGCGCGCCGGTAGGCGTCTCGGATCCTGCCGAGATTTCCCCGGATATCCCCGACCGTCGTGTTGATCTGCGCGAGAGCAACTTTCATCGAACCCGGTTTTACGAGGAAATCTCGCCGCAGAGCCGGGCGAAGACCTCTCCCGCGCCCATGTACTGATCCTCGATGGCCCTCTGGATGTTCCACCGGATATCCGTGGAGACAAGAGGGGTAATCCTCGAGATGCCCCGCATCGCCCAGGTCATCATCTCCTCGGGATCCATATGGAGCTCGCTGGAGGCTTCCGCCATGCGGTTTAGGATGTGGACCGCCGCTTTGGGGAGGTCTTTCTCAAGCAAAAGCAGACCTTTCATCGCGCCGAGGCATATCTGTTCGACGGTTTCCTGGGGAATCTGGCCGGACGTCTGCGTTCCCCGGACTCCCGCGACGATCGTCTTCTTGGCGATCTCCGCCGCCATGGAGGGGGCGTCCGGGGAGCCTTTGAGTTGGCTCGATATAATCTCTTGCGTCAATTGGCTTAAATTGAACTTATCGGACATACAAATACCCCTGATTAATAAATATTCGGTGAACCCATTGCGGCTCGACAAACAGCCGCCAACTATGGCCGGCCATAGTCGGTATGCGCAAGGTCGGCCGACGACGAGTCCGGCAAACGACACGGGCTTACCGGATGCTTATCCTGATTGCATTATATACAATATCGA
>JACQPI010000030.1 GCA_016207585.1 Elusimicrobiota bacterium
ACAGGTGGCCAGGCGCCCGTCGATTCGCCGGAACTCCCCCAAAAACCAGCGCGAGAGGTCGATGAGGTGGATGCCCTGGTCGATGAGCTCTCCGCCGCCGGATATCTTTTTGTTCGCGCGCCACTCCCTTTCGTATCCTCGCCGGCCCCCATGGCCGTAGCGGGCGCGTATGTATAAAAGAGGCCCGAGGCCTCGCGCATCGACGATCTCGCGGGCCTTGAGAAACGCCGGATGGAAGCGGTGGTTGAACCCGACTTTCACGATCCGCTTGTTTCTCTTGGCGGCGGCGGCGAGCGGGCGAAGCTCGGAGAGGGTTCGGGCGCCGGGCTTCTCGAGCAGGACATGTTTGCCGCGGCGCAGCGCCGCAAGCGCGATCTTGGCGAGCCGATCGTGCGGCGTCGCGACGACGACCGCGTCGAGTCCGGGGGACGCGAGCAGCTCCTCGATACTCCGGGCGGCGCGGGCGCCCGTCTCGGCGGCGAGCGCTTCGGCTTTCGGGGCGTCCGGGTCGAAGACGGAGACGATGGGGTGGCCATGGGCCGCCCGCGCCCGCTTGGCGCCGATCAAGCCGCAGCCGACTATTCCTACGTTCATTTCGGGGGCGGCTCTCCCCAGCCGAGGCCCCGGTCCTTGGGCACGATGCGGCGCAAGGTGTAGATGTCGGTCCGGGACAATTCGTCCAATCGCCGGGGGAGCGTTTCCCAAGGATCCCAGAGCGCGCTCAAGAGCTTCCCGGTGAGCCCGTCGCTTTCTTGGGATGCCAGAAAGACGCACAGGGCCGCGCCCTTTTCGAGAGGGGCCCCTCCGTCCTGCTTCTGCCGCCTGGCCTTCTCGTAAAACGGCGCCCCAACTTTCTCGGGTCCCGCATCGAGGACTTCATCGAGGAAACGGGTGTTCAGGGGGCCCGGCGCGACGGCGTTGACGTCGATTCCCGTGCCGCGCAGCTCCTCCGCCAGCGTCTCGCTCAGTCGCATGAAACCCGCCTTGGAGGCGCCGTAGGAGCTCATCCGGGGCATGGGGTTCGTCGCGCCGCCTCCCGATAGGTTGATGATCTTCCCATGTCCCAGGCGTTTGAGGTGCGGCACAAGCGCCCGGCAGAGATAGGTCGGCCCCAGCAAGTTGATCTCCAGCGCCCGAACCCATTGTTTCCACGGGATATCCTCGATCGGTCCCAGAGGTCCGTAGATCCCGGCGTTGTTGACCAGGATATCGAGCGCCGGGAAGGTCTTGAGCGCGGAACGTACCAGCGCGTCGACCTCCCTGGTCTTGGATATGTCGGCGGGGCGCGCCGCGACTTTTCCGCCCGGCATCGCCAGCGCGTCGAGCTCCCGCCTGGTTTTCGCCAGCGTTTTCCCGTCGCGCGCGCACAGGAACACGGAGGCTCCTTCCTTTAAGAAGGCCTCGGTGACCGCCCGGCCGAACCCCCGGCTGCCTCCGGTTATGAGCGCCGCCCGTCCTTGAAGTTTCATGCGCGATTTTTTCCCGTCTTCATGTTTTTTTCGGCCCGTCCGACGCTTATATACCGTATCCTCGCATCGCCGCTCAATGTTCGATGTAAAAATCGGTTCGGATCCAGTATGAGCGGCGAGGCCATGGATGAGAGGACCTGTTCGGCGGTCAGGGCCTTGAAATCTTGCCACTCCGTCATGACGACGGCGGCCTCGGCCCCCTGGAGGGCGTTCTCCAGGGACGGAGCCAGCCTCGCCCTGTTGGACAGCGGGGAGGGAAGGCTCCTGATCTTGGGATCGAAGGCCGAAACCCGGGCTTTTCGGGCGATCAACCACTTCAGCAGGCGTATCGCCTCGGAGCGCCGCAGCGTGTCGGTCCCCGGCTTATAGGTGAGCCCGAGTATGGCGACGCGCCTCCCTCTCATATTTTTGAAGCGGTCTTGAAGGCGGCGCGCGGGCCAGAGGCGATGGCTCGCGTTGCTGGTCAGGACGCCTCGGAGCATCGGGATCGCCACCCTGTTCTTGCGCGCGAGCGCGCTTAAAAATCCGATATCCCGCGCCAAGGTGCCCCCAGCGAAGGCCCCGCCGGGTTTGACATAGGCCTTGGGTCCGACCCGCGGGTCGCTGCGGAGAGCCGTTTCGACCTCCGCCGCGTCGGCCCCCGTGTTTTCGCAGATGCCGGCGATCTCGTTGGCGAATACCACGGAGGTGGCCAGAAAGGCGTTGAGGGCATGTTTCGTCATCTCGGCGGAGGGGATGCTCATCCACGTGATCGGCGCGCCGATAGGACTCAGCAGCTCGGCGAGTTTCTCACGGGCCGCGGAGGGCCCAGGCCCCTGGGAGATCGGATGGACTCCAAGGACGATACGGGCCGGCCTCAGGAACGCGTCGATCGCATGCCCCAGCACGAGGTTCTCGGGAGAACAGGCGAATTCGACGCGGCATCCCGGATATTTTTTCCTGAAATTCTTTTCGAGGGCGGCGACGGCGCCCACCGGGAGCTGGGAGGAGATCAAGGCGACGGTCCCCTCGCGAAGGTATTGGAAAATTCGTTCGACCCGCGAGGTGACGTGGCGCACGTCGGCGCGATCCGCGTCGTCGAGCGGCGTATCGAACGTGACCCATAGGATGTCGGCGTCTTGGAGGGCCCGGCTCGGGTCGGTCGTGAACTCAAGCTTCCCTGAGTCGAGCCCCGAGCGCAGGAGTTCGCTCAGGCCGGGCTCGAAGAGCGGCGGGTCGGCTGCGGCCAGTCCGGCGACGACGTCCGGGTTCTCGTCGAGCCCGGTGACCCTATGCCCCAGGGAGGCCAAGGCCGCCGCGGTGACCGAGCCCAGGTGCCATAACCCCAGAACGCAGACCCTCATGAGCGGGCGACCAGATCATCGAGGGTCTTCAAAATCCCTTCGCGAATGGTCAATCGGGGTTTCCAACCGAGGGCCCGGATCTTCCTGCAATCGAGGAAGATGAAGGGACTGTCCCCGATCCAGCCTCGAGCGCCTCCGGTGTAGGAGAGCTTGGGGGATATCTTTAAATATTCCGTGATCCACCTCACGGAGTCGTTGACCTCGACGTATTCGTCGGTTCCCAGGTTGAACATGTTGACTTTGCCCAGGGCCTTGTCGACGGCCGTGAACATCGCGCTGATGCAGTCGTGGACGTATAAATAGGATTTCTTTTGGTGGCCGTCGCCCAATATCTCCAGCCGGGACGGGTCCTTTTTGAGTTTTTCGTAAAAGTCGACTACATGGCCGTGGGTGTAGCGCTCGCCGAGGATCGAGACGAAGCGGAATATCCAGGCCTGGAACCCGAAGCCCTCGCAAAAGGCCTCGATGAAGCCCTCGGCGGAGAGCTTGGACGCGCCGTAAAGGGACGTCTGGACCGGCAGCGGCGCGACCTCGGGCGTCGGGAAAACCTCCGGCTCGCCGTAGATGGAGCCGGTCGATGGAAAGGCGATTTTCGCGATGCCGCCGGCGCGCATCGCCTCCAGCACGTTGAATGTCGCCAGGACGTTCTGCTCGAGGTCCTTGCGGGGGCATTGGATTCCGAAACGCACGTCGGCGTTGGCCGCCAAGTGATAGACGAAATCGGAGCCTTTCATCGCGTTCGTAAGGCTCGGGAGGTCCAATACGTCGCCGCGGACCATGCGGAAACGAGGATTGCGGGAAGCCTCCTCGATGAATGCCTCGCGGCCGGTCGAAAAATTGTCGTAGGCCGTCACCGAGTGGCCTTCGGCGAGCAGGCGATCAGCCAGGTGGCTTCCGATGAAGCCGGCGGCGCCCGTGACGAGATAGCGCATAGGATTCAACCGTGTGACATTTTATCATTTGGACGCCCCGGAAAAAGCCCGGACCGCGTCTTTGATATCGACAAGCCCCAGGGCTTGCGCGGCCGCGCTGAAGACGGCTAGAAGGACTACGGAGCGAAACGCCAACTCGAAAAGAAGGGGGAGTTTGGGGCTGCCGATATCCGGAAGAGAGGGATAAAAGTACAGGAGTCCCAGCCAAAGAATTCCAAACTTCGATGCGAAGAGCAGCCACCGGCGGCACTCGGGGGGCGAGACGGTCCATTTGACGCTTGAGAAAAAATAGCAGGCCGTCACCGCGAAGCCTGCAGCGGCGGAGAAAAAAGGATGGAGGACGGCGATCTCGAAGCGCTGGCTCCACCCGGCGGCCAGGAGCGTCAGGGTTCCCGCGGCGGTGCCGCTGAGACTGATCATGAGAAGCGCGCGCGCCTTTTGAAGCGAGACCAGCGTCCTTCCCATGATGAAGTTGAGGCCGAGGGGGCATAACGCCAGGAGGAGGGCGTTGACGGACAGAGACGTCCATTTCAAGGACCCTTCCCCGAAGGCGCCATGATAGTAGATCAGGTATACGATGGTCCGCGAGAATTTGATCCCGCACAGCGCCACGAACGCCAAGGCCAAGAACAGAAGCCTTCCCGCGCGCAGCGACAGCCCATGGACGCGCGAGAATTGATCGTCCCGGAGCTTTTGGAGGATGGAAGGCCATAGGGCCATGGTCAGCGAGGAGACGATCACCTGTTCCGGGATGCCCGCCAGCGCCCGTCCGTACTGAAATGCCGAGAGAACGCCGGGGCCCAGTCCCGTGAATACTTTCCGTTCGACCAGGACGTACAGCTGCGACGCGAGATAGCCGATGAGCATCGCGCCCGACATGCGCACGAACGCGGGATCGATTCCGGGCCGTGTAGACCACTGATAGCCGACCCCCGCCCCGCGCAGCGCGGCGACCTGGAGAACGGCCAAGAGCGCCAGCGAGGCCGCTGCGGCCACCCCGATGGTGACCGGGCCGAGCGAACGGGCCCACAAGAGCAGAAATACTATGGAGCACGCGGGCGTCAGGAGCCGCCCGAGATATTGGTAGGTGATGCGGTTTAGGGCTATGAATACTCCGTTGAGCATCTCCGTGACTCCGGACAGCACGACGAGAGGCGACAGAATCAGCAGCATCTTCGCCACGCGCGCCCGGGTCGCGGGGTCGTCGCCGGCCGCCACGAGGCGGGTCAGCATTCCAGGGGCCGCCAGCGCCGTCAGCGCGAAAGCGCTCAGGCAGAGCAGCAGGAAATTGCCCGTCCGGGAGAGGTAGCGCTCTCCCTCCTGCGGCGCTTCGTTTCGGCGACGAAAAAATTCGGGCACCAGCGCCTCGCGGGCCGGTTGGACGAAGAAGCCCAAAAGCGTCACGAGGGTCATGGCGAGCCAGTAGGCGTCCATCTCGGCCGAGGTGCCGAAATAGTAAGACAGGATCATCTGGTTGGCGAAGGCGAGCGGATAGGCGGCCAAGGACAGAAGCGAGGCGCGCAGGAAGTTGCGGCGCGTCCCGGCGGCGCTCATGGCTTGAGAACGAGCCCGAAACTGAACCATCGCCCGGCCTCTTTCGGCAGGACCTCGGCGCAAAATTCGTCGAAGGCCGTGTTCCAGCCGACGTCGTCGGATGTGAGCGCTCCTCCGGAGGCCAGATGCGCCCAGGCGGCGCGGAATTCCCGCAGCATCGCTTCCCGGGTGTGCTCGGCGTCATGATAAAACAATTCGATTCGTCCCAACCCTTCCAAGAGCCTCGGCAACTCCGCCTTGGCGTCGCCTAGGATGAGCTGCCACCGACCGCGAAGGGGCTCGGGAACCAGCCAGCCGGGCTTGCGGTGGGCGGGGAGCGAGACAGGGTCGATTTCCTTGTACGCCGACTTCGCGGGCTCCCATTGGGAGGGGGGGAGATCGATGGAGCGAAGCCCGCCCTTGCCGTTTTTGGATAGAGCCGTCAGCAGGACCCACGAAGAAGCGCCGCTGGCCACTCCCGTCTCGACCACCCAGGCGGGCCTAAGGATGCGGCATAGGACGTAGAGGGTCCGCAGGTTAAAGGGGCTGGAGGTGCTGGGATGAAATCCTGGATCGCGGCGGGCCGTTTCGGCGACCCGGGACATGATCCGTTCCCATAGGCGCTCCTGGTCGAATTCCCGGGACAAGCGCTCGATGTCCGACTTCGGAAAGCTCAGAAGGCGTTTGAGACCCCACCGGATGATGGGCGGCGAGTCGCGCAACGTCCGAAATATCCTGTCCTTGCCTTTGCGCAGCGGCTCGTAGAGCCCCAGGCGCCGCGCGGCCGATTTGATCGATTCGCGAGCGTTGGAGAACGTCATGTCATGGATTCGAATCCGGGAGGCCGGCACCCGGCATGGCTCCAGCGGTTGCGCATCGAGGTCGCCAGACGCGCGGCGAGACGTCCCGGCGGATGATCCATCAGGCGAAGCAGAGCCGCTTTCAGGAATATTTCGGTCGAGGGCGAAAGCCGCAGCGCCTCGCGGCAGGCGCGGCCCGCCATATGCCGGTGCGGGGTCAACAGCGCCGATCGCCCGGCCTTCAGAATCTCCAGCGCAAAAAAACGGAGGACGAGGCGCTTGTGGAGGTCGTGGTCCCAATCCGGCATGACTTCCCGCATGCGCCGCAGGGCCCGTTGGACGGCCTCCAGGGACTCCCTCTGGGTGAGGGCTTTCTCGATAGCCTCGCTCGAGCTGGACGTCTGCTGGGAATGGACCGTCTGAACGACCAGCGGCTCGGCGATGTAGCCCATGGAGGAATGATCCAGGATGCGCCACCAAAGATCCAGGTCCGGGCATATGTGAAAGGCGAGGTCGAATCTTCCAGCCTTGAGCACGGCCTCCCTGCGGATGAGCACGGAGGGGGTATTGATGCGATACAGACGCCTGAAGCAAAGGTCGTCGAGGAGCTCCCGCGCGGTGATCACTCGGTCGGAGGGATAGGGGACGGCGGGTTTGTAGCGTCCCTGCGCCACATGGAGGTAGTGCATCGCCGTGTGGACGAAACCCGCGTCCGCGTGTTCCTCCAGGAAACGCACCTCGCGCTCCACGATCGTCGGGGCGTAGCGGTCGTCGTCGAAATAAAGGCCGATGAAGGGGCTGGCGCTTTCAACGGCCAAATCGAGGCATCGGTTCCAATTGCCGGTCATTCCCACGTTGGACGTGTTGCGCACGTACGTGATCCGCGCGTCGTGCAGGGAAGCCACGATTTCCGGGGTCGCGTCGGTCGAGGCGTTATCGACCACGATCACGCGCAGATCCCGGAATGTTTGGGACAGGATCATGCGCAGGCAGCGCTCCAGCATGGCGCCGCGGTTGCAGGTCGGGATGCCGATCGTTACTTTGGGCGGGGGGGTCGTCGCCATTTTTCGTCGGGGCGGATAGTATGATACAATTTAGCTCTTAACCAAGCGAACAGCCCCTTTTCCGATGGAACCCATCTGCCTGATCATCCCGCCGTCGATATTCCTGCTGGATGAGCGCGTCTTCATGACGCTGGGGGTCCTGCGCGTCGCCGCCTGCCTGGAGAAAGCGGGGCACCCGGTGGAGATGCTGGACCTCTCGGGAATAGAGAATTACCTCGACGTCGTCCGGCTTCACGCCGCCTCCACGCCGGCGAAAACGTTCGGCCTGACGTCCACGACGCCCCAGATGCCGGCTGCCTTTAAAATAGGCCGAATGCTGCGCCAGGTTCGTCCCGACGCGCGGATCATCCTGGGAGGTCCCCATATCACGCTGGTCCATGCGGCATATAAGGGCGAGATGACGCGAAAATCCCCCAACCGCGCGCAGGCGGCCCTTGAAAAACTGCGACGGGCGTACGACGTGCTGGTGGCCGGCGACGGGGAGGAGGCCGTATTTCATGCCATCCGCCCCGACGCTCCTTTCGTGATCGATGCGGATGATCCGAGATCCAACCTGTTCTTGAACAACTCCAGGCTCAATGAGCTCCCGCTGCCGGCCCGCCACCTAGTCGATGTGGGGTCCTATCATTATGCGATCGAGGGCATCCCGGCGCTTTCCATGATCGCCCAGCTGGGCTGCCCGTTCGAGTGCGGCTTTTGCGGGGGGCGGGAATCGGCCATGCTCCGCCGGGTCCGCACGCGCTCCTCCGAAAACGTCGTGGCCGAGATGAGGCATCTTCATCAAGTTTACGGAACGAGGGCTTTCATGCTTTACGACGACGAACTCAACGTCAACACGAAGATGGTCGAGCTGATGAACTTGATCGCCAAGACGCAGGCGGAGCTGGGCGTCGAGTGGCGTTTGCGCGGGTTCATCAAGTCGCAGCTTTTCAACGAGGCTCAGGCCGAGGCGATGGTCCGGGCCGGGTTCAGGTGGATATTGACCGGTTTCGAATCGGGCTCGCCGCGGATTTTGCGCAACATCAACAAGCGGGCGACTCGCGAGGAAAACAGCCGCTGCGTCGAGATCGCCCGCCGGCATGGCTTGAAGGTCAAGGCCCTGATGTCCATCGGCCATCCCGGGGAATCCGAGGAGACGATCCGGGAGACGCACGATTGGCTGCTGGAGGCGCGGCCCGACGATTTCGACGTGACGATCATCACGACCTATCCCGGGACTCCGTATTACGATCGAGCGACCCGCCACCCGTCCCGGCCGGGCGTGTGGGAGTACGAGTTCAAGCCGACGGGAGACAAGCTCTATAGCCTGGAGGTGGATTATACGGAAGTAGCCGATTACTACAAGGGAGATCCCGACGGTGGGTACAAGTCGTACGTGTACACCGACTCTCTTTCCGCGAAACAGCTCGTTGAGCTTAGGGATTTCGTGGAGCGGGACATTCGCCATCGGCTCAACATTCCCTTTAACCTGTCCGCTCCGCCCCTGCGTTTCGAGCACTCCATGGGGCAGTTCGGCCTTCCTCCAAGCATTTTGAGGACGACCGCTTCGGAATGGGAGCCGTCGGGCTTGATACCTGCTTGAAACGGCGCGTCGCCCTCTTCTTCGATCATAGCGTGCCGCACACGACGGGCCACTACTGGGCCGGCGGTTTCCGGCAACTCGGCTGCGGCGTTACGGTTCTGTATCCGTCGCAAGCGGCCTCTCTCGCCCCGGGCTCCTACGATTTGTTTCTCTCTATCGATGACGCGACCCACTATTTGTTCCCCGGCCACCTGCATCCTTCGGCCTTCTCGCTTTCCGACACGCACATGGGGTATCGGGCCGATCGGGTGATGGCGCGCTGGTTCGACTTCATATTTTGCGTGCATAAGGACGGGGCGGCGCGGCTCAAGCAAGACGGGATCCCGCGCGTGTCCTGGGTGCCGGTCGCGTGCGCGCCGGAACTTCACGTCGAGCCCGCCGCGAGCAAGCGCTATGATGTGGCTTTCGTGGGCGGCGAGGGCTGGGGGCGTCGCCGGCGGCTGGTACGGACGGTCCGGGAGCGCTTCCCCAACGCCTACATCGGGAGAGCGTCTCCGCGCGACATGGCCGGGATTTACAGCGAGAGCCGGATCGTCTTCAATTGCGGCATCAAGAACGACTTGAACATGCGGGTTTTCGAGGCGCTGGCCTCCGGAGCCTGCCTGGTGACCAACCTCGACGCGGCGGGCCTGGCGGATCTTTTCGAGCCGGGAGTCCACTTCGCCGGATACGAGACGGACGAAGAAGCGATCGGACAGATCGAGCGCTATCTGCGCGACGATGCCGCTCGGGAGGCGATCGCGCGCGCGGGCCGGGCCGAGGTCCTCGCCAAGCATACCT
>JACQPI010000031.1 GCA_016207585.1 Elusimicrobiota bacterium
TACCGGGCCGCGATCGCCGACGTGATCCCGGGGATACCGGAGGATGCGACGACGGACCAAGTGCGACAGGCGCTCGACGCGGCGTATGCGGCGCCCGATCGCGACAAGACGTTCTGGGCCTTGGGCGTCAACGTTCTGGAGGGCGTCCTGTCCCATGAGATCAACCACATCACTCACCGGGACATGATCGTGTCGGGCTCCGGGGCCGCGGTCAGCTCCGCGATCGTCGCGACCTCCAAATCGGTGTTTTGGGACCGGATCGGCGTCCGTAAGCTTGCTCAAGCCGTGAAGTCGTTCGCTCGAGACCTATGGACTTGGATCAAGGCGACCTGGAAACGGGTCAAGGACCGGGTGGCCGGCAAGAGCTCTAACTCCATTGAGGCGGCTCCGGGTGTACTCGGGCTCGATCCGTTCTCCCCGGGCCAAGGCCTGATCCTTACCTGGGCCGAGCCGGTCTCGACCGTCCTCCAGATGACCGTCAGCCGCGAGCGCGAGAGCCTCGCGGACCAGGGAGGCTCCCAGCTTTCGGGGCATCCGGAGCGGCTCGGCTTGGCCCTGGGCCTGCTTTCCTCTTGGAGGCCTTCGGCGGCACAGGATGTCGAATCCGGACAATTCAGGAATCTGACGGCGCTGTCCGGTATCATGACGGTCAACCCGATCCAGCAACTCTACGACGCGGGGCTCCTGCGGGAGTTTCGAGCGGCGGCGCGCTCCCTTCGTGGAGCCGAGCCGGAGGACCGGATATTCGCCACCTGGTTCGAGACGCATCCGGAGATCCGCCGACGCATCGAGGCGCTCCACGACTTGTTGCCCGAAAAGTCGGCCGCGCCGAGCGCGGGGCCCGCGGCCCCGGGAGGCCCCTTGGCGCCGACGTCGGCCGCGGGATCCGGCTCGCGCCAAATCGGCAGACTGTACCCGTCGTCCCCGGCGGGCGTTTGGGAGCCGATGGGACGCGGGTTCAATAGTTTAGGGGCGAATTCCTATCCATATCTAGCGAAAGTTCATCTCAAAATCGCGCTGCACCCTCCCGATACGCCTCCCGGCCAGAAAACCGGTCCACCGGCGCAGGAAGAGTCCCCGCGCGGTTCTTTTCAGAAAATATGGGACAAGGTCACGAAGCCTTTCCGCGTATTTTCCGATAAGAACCGCAACCGGCCTTTCCGCCAGATCATGGTGGCGGAGGGCATGATGGTCCTGGCCGCGAGTTTTAACGGAGTCGGTATCCGAGGACTGGTAGGCTCCGATGCGCGTATGTCGATCAGCAGCGGAGTTTTTCAGTTGGGTCAGCTTCTCTCCAATGTGTTCATAGGGCCATTGATGGAGAGGAAGCCTCACCTCAATAAGACTCTAGGACACCTCTACGTCGCGATGGGACTGGCGGTTCTTGCGATCGCGGCCGGCTATTTCTGGGGACATCCCATCTTTGGCTTTTTTGCCGCAGCTTGGTTCCTTGTCGGTGCTTTGAGAGGCACCGCCTGGGTCGGGGAAGCGACCCTCTACTCGAAGATCGTCCAGAGCAGCCGTGCCTATACCAAGGCCAGCGCCATCTACAGCGCGATGATCAATTTTGTCGGCTTTTTCGCGTATTTGGCGGCCGGCTGGTTTCTTGGGTTCGCCAATGAGCGGTTTACAAAGCAAGGACTGGGCAATCCTCTTACCTTCGCGATCGCCGGCGCTCTGATGCTGCTGGCCGTGCCTCTCTTTAGGACCCTTTCCGTAACGGAGGATCCCGCGGAGGCGGCGGTGCGCCGGGAGTTTTCCGAGAAGCTGCTGCCCGTTTTGGGTTCTCGCTTAAGAAAAACGTATTTCGACTGGGAGTCGACTCCCGAAGGAGCGGAGCAAATATTGGTTGCGGAGGTGCGGACTCCGAAAGCGGCGGGCTCCAGGCTTGCCGGTGCGGGTACGCGGGATATGATTGCGATATCGGAGGAGTTCGCGGGATATCGGGTGAAGGTTGTGGAGCCGCGTAAACCCCTGCGTGAGATCGCCGACGGAGCCAGGATCACGTGGAGGGACCCGTTCCTGAGGCTTCTCATGCTGCTTACCGTTTCGGCCTTCGCGGTGGGAGCCGCGATGTATCCCGCCATATCCACCTATATCCACAGCGTTCTTCACTTAGAGGCGGCCAACCAGATGGTTCCGGGTTTTCTGAGAGCCATTCCTTTGTTAGGAGGATTGATCCATTATTTGGTGAGCGGTTCGGATGGAGCTCTTGGGCTGTACTTCGCGGTCGCCTCCCTGGCCATTGGACTTACGTCTCTTCCGTTCGTGCTGTTGGGAGACCGGCCGAATTCCGATTTTGAGGAAGTATTGGGAAAGTTCTCGGATGAGCTGGAAAAGCATGACGCTCTTTCCGTGGATAACGGACGGGCCGTCGGCGCGGCGCGCAAGGCCCGCGACGAGGTCCTTTTGGACTATGTTGACTTGTGGCGCAAGGACCCCGGGGCGAATAGGACGCTGGCGCAGTTTCAGCAAGACCTCTTGGAGTCCGCCCGCGCGCGGCTCGGCGCCTTGACGACCCCGGAGGAGGCTCAGCGCGCCATCGAAGCCACGGGACTCGGGGCGGCCTTGAACGTCTGGGCCGAAAAGCACCATCGCCGCGTGCTCGCTACGGCTCGGCGCGACGCTCGATCCGGGATGAGTTCCAAGGCGAGGCAGGCTCGCTGGAGCGCGGTGCTGTTCGCGCTGGGGTTTCTGTGCTACTTCGGAGTTTTCCGCGCCTCGGGAATATGGACATCGCTCGGATGGCTTCTCCTGGCCTCAATTCTCCAAAGCCCCGCATGGATCGTCTTGTTCGAGGGAAGTCTCAACAACGAAATCATCGCGGAAAAATACTCGGACTACCGGACCCGCCTCTATGCCTTTGTCGGTGTCTACGCGCTCGCGGCGGGAGTCCTGGGTGCGTTCGGCTTCTGGTTCCTGACCTGGCTTTTCAACCCTCAACCTCCTCAAAGCTTGGGAGAACAAATCCTACGCTACGTGCTGACGGGGGTTGATACGTACTTGCCTGGAGTAGGGGCCGCCGCTCTCTCTGTTCGTGCATTTTTGGCTACGCTGGGAACCTCTTGGATTTTGTGGACAATGATCGGCTTTCAGGCGTTAGTGGCGGCTCTCTTCATTTGGGCGGCGGCCTTCAAAATCCCAGCCATCGGCCGCGACTTGTTGAAAAATGCGCTGCGGCACCGCGGCGAATAATCCAGCGACTCGTCATTAAATCTGTAACAGGGGGGCTGCTACACTTCCCAAAGCGACCCGCTTTATGCGCTATTGGGTTTACAAAGACGCTCAAATCA
>JACQPI010000009.1 GCA_016207585.1 Elusimicrobiota bacterium
GCCCAGGGCTGTGGAGCGCGGGGGAGCAGGGGAAGGCTCACGAGGGCCGATCCCCACGGGTTGTCGTCGTCGTCCAAGTCGGTTCCGTCCTCCTCGATGACCATCAGTTGATTCTTTTTCAGCCAGCGAGCTTCGATCGTCAGGATCGCGCTCTCGTCGTAGAGAATGTCCACGTCGTCGCCGGCCAGCCTCACGATGCATTGTCCCTGGGCTATCTTTTCGAGGGCGTCCCGGCGGAACTCGGGATCCCCGCTCAGGCTGGAATTGAAAGCACGCGCCAACTGGCTCGCGACGGTTTCGCGATCCTCGTCCGACCAGCGCGTCGGCCGCGGTCCGGCCGAGGAAGCCCGTTCTGACGCCGTGCCGGGCGGGAGATATTCGCCCGGCACCGCGGGCAAGGAAGTACTACCTCTTCCCGCCGCGCCGGGCCACGTTCCGAGGCAACTCCCCAACGTCGCGGTGAGAAGAACGAGTCGGCAACGTGCCATTGGGTTCGTCGCGCCCATGTGATTTCCGGGAATATTGTACAATGTGAAATCCTTTCGGGAATGGGCCAAAAGGGTAAAACAGGTTCGACTTTAGGCCCCATCTCGCAGGGGCTAAAGACCCACAACGGATACCGTCTTTCGGCACGATGTCGCTCCTGATCGCATTCTTGACGGATTTTGGCCAGGCGGACCCTTTCGTCGGCGTGATGAAGGGGGTCATCTTGTCCCGGTACTTCCAGGCCCGCATGGTGGACGTGACGCATCATGTGCCTCCCCAGGACGTTCGTACCGGCGCCTTCTACCTCATGTCCGCGGCGCCCTACTTCCCGGAGGATACCCTGTTCATCTGCATCGTGGACCCGGGCGTCGGATCGGAGCGCCGCATCTTATGGGCGCGGACCGCCTCCCACCAGTTCCTGGCTCCCGACAACGGCCTCCTCAGTTGGCTGGACCACCGCCAGCGGCTTCAAGAGGTCCGCGAGGTCACGAATCGCCGGTTGTTCCTGGACCGGGTGAGCACCACGTTCCACGGCAGGGACGTCTTCGCCCCGGTCGCGGCGGAACTGGCCAGGGGATTGCCTCCCGCTGATTTGGGCGCGCGCATCCACCAGATCAAGCGCCTGCCTTTCCCGGAGCCTCGGCGTTATGCCGGACGCATCCTGGGCGCGGTTTTGTCGGTCGATCGCTTCGGCAACGCGATCACGAACATTCCCGTATCGACCGTCCCGGCCCGCGCGGTCTTCTACTTCAAGGATAAGAACCTCGGGCCCCTGAAGCTCCACTACACGGCGGTTCCGTCCGGCCGACCTCTGGCGGTGGCCGGCTCTTCGGGGTTCGCGGAACTTTCCGTGCGCAATGGAAGCTTTGTCGAGACGTACGGCTTGACTCCCGGAGATCCCGTTGAAGCCAAGTTCCGCTGAATCCCAGGAGCGTTCAGCGCTCCCCTCGCTGCGCCTCAAGCCGCGCGAGGAAGGGCGCTTGCTTTCCGGCCACCCGTGGGTTTTTTCCAACGAATTGGAGACGGTGGGCCGGGAGCTGCCGGTCGGTTCCCTCGCGCGATTGGAAAGCTCTCAGGGCAGGAACCTGGGGCTGGGTTTCTATAATCCGCACAGTTTGATCGCCTGGCGGTTCCTGGCTCCGAGGCCCGAGCCCGTCGACGCCTCCTTTTTTAAGAAGCGCTTGAGCGCCGCCCTCGAGCTGCGGATGCGGTATTATCCCGGGCAAAGATCCTACCGGCTTTGTTTCGGCGAGTCGGACGGCCTTCCGGGGCTCATCCTGGATAAATACGAGGACTTCGTAGTCGCCCAAGTGCTTTCGGCCGGCATGGAGCGGTGCTTGGGGAGCGTGGAAGGAGCCTTGAGGGAGCTTCTTCAGCCGAAAGGCGCCTATCTCCAGAACGACCATCCGTCGCGGAAATTGGAGGGTTTGGAGCTGGAACGCCGGCTTTGGTGGGGGGAAGTTCCTCCCCGGATCGTGATCGAAGAACGTGGACTGCGATTTTTGAAGCCCTTGATCGAGGGGCAGAAGACCGGATTTTATTTCGATCAGCGGGATAATCGCCAGGAAACGGCGCGCTGGGCGCGGGGACGGCGCGTGTTGGATTTATTCTGCTACACGGGAGCCTTCGCCGTCTCGGCGGCCCAGGCGGGAGCCGAGCAGGTCCTGGGCCTGGATAGCTCGGCGGCGGCGATCGAGCTCGCCCGGGAGAACTCCCGCCGCAACGGGCTCGAGGAGCGCTGCCGGTTCGACACGGGAGACGCGGAAGAGGTCCTTGAGGTTTTCTCGCAGGGCCGGCAGCCGTTGCAGCCGAACTTCATCCTCCTGGATCCTCCGAGCTTCGTTCCGGCCAAGAGACACCTGCCCAAGGCCTTGCGGGCGTACGTCAAGCTCAACGCTTTGGCCCTGCGCTGCTTGGATTCCGGCGGGCTCCTTGCCACCAGCACCTGTTCCCATCACGTCGGCCGCGAGGCGTTCTTGCTCATGATACGCCAGGCCGCCTCCAAGGCGGAGCGCCGCGTGCGGCTGCTGCGATTGGGGACCCAGTCCCTGGACCACCCGATTCTGCTGTCCATGCCCGAGACGGAATACCTGCATTTCGCGCTGCTGGAAGTGATTTGAAAGAGGATACCTCGAAAGTTTACTCCCCTTCCCGGCTCGATACCTACCGGAACTGTCCACGCCAATACAAGTTCCGGTATATCGACAGGATCGCGCGGCGCTTCCGGAGCGTCGAGGCGCATCTGGGAACCTGCGTCCATGAGGCCCTGGAGGCGCTTTACGACGCCATCCTGCACGGCCGGACGCCGAGCGAGGCCGAGGTCGCGGATGTTTTCGAGAAGGCCTGGGCGCGCGACTTGGAAAAACTTCCGTTGGTGATCCACGACAAAAAATACGGGCTCGAGGATTGGCGCCGCGTGGGTAGGGATTGCCTGCGGGTCTATGATGCCATGACTCGTCCGTTCGACGGCGACCGGACCATCGCCGTGGAGCGCCGAGTCGGCTTTTCGCTGCGCGTGGAGGACGCTCAGGCCGGGTCCGCCGAGACGGTTCGCATCGAGGGCTACGTGGACCGCCTGGCGCTGAACCCGGAAGGGGGGATGGAAATCCACGATTATAAAACCGGCGCCACGTTGCCCACGCAGCGCCATGTCGATGAGGAGGACTGGCAGCTTCCCATGTATCACCTGGCGGTCATGGAGGCCTGGCCGGACACCCCCGCGGTCCGGTTGAATTGGCATTATGTGCGTCATGGGAAGACCTTGCGATCTTGCCGAAGCCCCGAGCAGCTTGGGTCCCTGAGGGAGAGCATCCGAGAGCTGATACTCGCCATCAGGCGGGACCGGACGTTCGAGCCGATCCGGAGTCCCTTGTGCGATTGGTGCGATTACCGGAACCTCTGCCCGCTTTGGAAACATGAGGAAAGCTGCGCCGGCCTCCCGCAGGCGCAGCGGCGCCTGGAAACGGGAGTCGCCCTTGCGGACCGCTATGCCAACCTCGACCGCAGGAAGAAAGCCCTCAGAGAAGAGATTACGGCCTTGGAATCGGAGCAGGAGGACCTGGAAAGCCGGATTATCGAGTACGCCCGGGAGCGCCAGGTGACCTCCCTGTGCGGCAGCGACGCGACGGTCGATATCCATGAAAAGGAAGAGCTCCATTTGCCGACGAAAACCCGCTCCCCCGAGGCTTACGAACGCATCGAGTCGCAATTGAAGCTTTCGCCCTCGTGGCCCGAGATGTCTCGGCTCGACGGCCGGGTCTTGATGGAGGGATACCAAAAGAAGCGGTGGCCCGAAGCCGTCCTGCGGCTCATCGAAGGCTGGATCGGCTCTTGGATCCGGCGCGCCACGACCCGTACCCTGCGAGTCCATCGACGCAAGGGCGCCCCGGATGAATGAGCGATGATGAAGGTCCGCTACGGTCCATTCCAGCCTGACCTCGAGGACGCGTTCATGGAGCGTCTCCTTGAGCTGCGTTCCCGGGACCCCTGGGCGCGCCTTGCCGTCGTCGCGCCCTCGCGGCGGGCGGCCGATCGCCTGGAGCGGTTGACGGCCGTCGAGCGCCGGGTGCCCCTCTTGGGAGTCGA
>JACQPI010000024.1 GCA_016207585.1 Elusimicrobiota bacterium
CCTTGAGGAAGCTTCCATATCCCGGGCGTCTCGTCGGGCCTCGCGTTCGGAAGATACCGTGATTTTAGAAACTGACCGTACTGTTTAAACGCAGGATAAACCGAGGTTTCAACCGCATGGAGCACCTTGGGAAGGTACTCTTTCCGGATGGGTTCTGGGAGGCGATTCGCCGCGACCGCATAGGCGGTCCTTTCGGGAGGGATCTTCACCATGTCCTCCAGCTGCTGAATGGTTCTTTGCAGCGGCGAACGCACGGTTATGCGCCCTTCAGAGAGTCCTTCTTTAAGATTTTGAGCTTGATTGGCGAAGTACCTCGGCATCGCCTCAAGACGTTTGATAACAGCTTGGGCATCTTCCTCCGTTTTCATCGGCTGGGCCATTTCGATTGTCCATGGGATCATGACCTCAGGCCCTAGGAAAAAGTTAATGTCCCACTGCCATAACTTGAGTTGAATTTCCTCCAGGCGCTGATTGACGAGAAGTTCAAGAACATCCCAGGAGATTGCGTCGGATTCGGAAACCATGGAGCGATCTATCGTTTTAAGCCTGGAGAGGATCGCCTGAAGCTCTTTTTTTTCTTCGGCTCGTCCGGCGGCCGAATTATCGTCAAGCCGGTCATGATAACGCGGATAGCCGTAATAGGTGGCGTTAAGCGGATTCAATCGCATCGTGACATCCCAGTAGTCTTCGCTCACATTGGCGAGGGTTTTGGAAGGAGAAATCCGCGCTGCCTCCTGAGCCATCGGAGCAGCCCCCAACACATCCAGCAAGAACCCCGTCAAGAAAGGAACCAAGAGCCGCGCGGGTCTAAACATAAAAGAGTTCTCCCAAAAACCGGCGAACCTCAAGGAGGATATGGCCGTTGAGATTTTCCAACCAGCCTGCAGGTTCGGCTCTCAGATTGTAGCATAAGCATACTGAGGCTCGCGGAAATAAATGGGTACAGCAGACTTACCGAAGCCGCCAGCAGGCGCCGAGGGAGCGGTATTTGAATTCCACGCGGCCTCCGACGGCATGCCGGTCGAAAAGCTCCCGGATGGCGCGGTCGAACTCCTTGCGCCGGGAAATCCCGTGCGCCACATAGGAACTCGAGTAGACCCGCCCGACGAAAGCGGCTCGATCCATGCTTTGAACGTTGGGAAACTCGGACTGCGTCCAAGCGACGACCGCGCGGGAGGAACGGATCGCCGCCATCGCGTCCGAGATATGGGGCATCGCCCGGTATTCGGAGCTGGAACGAAGGAGCAACTCCTCGTAAGCCCGCAAAAACGCGGAGTCCCGGGTGCGCTCGTTCCAGAAGGCCGCGCACCAACCGCCGGGTTTGAGCACCCTTTTGAACTCAAGAAGGGTCGGCTCCAAATTGAACCAATGAAATGCCTGCGCGGCGACCATCAAATCGACCGAATGCGCGGGAAGGCCGGTCGCGCTCGCCGAGCCCCTGCGGTAGTCGGCGCCGCCGCGGGCCCGGGCGCGGGCCAGCATCTCTTCGTTGGGATCGATGCCGACCGCGCCCAAACCGCGCGCCGCGAAGAGCCGCGTCGATATCCCGGTCCCGCAGCCGACGTCCGCCACTCTCGCCCCGAGCGCGACGCCCGAGGTCTTCAGCACCCAATCGACGAGGGATTCGGGATAAGAGGGGCGGTGCGAGTCATATGGATCGGCCGTTTCGGAAAAACGCTTTTCAGGATCCACGCTGCCCATTTTGAAGTCCGGCGCCAGGCGCCCGCCAGCGCAGGCCCCTCACCCAAATTCCAGCAAAGACTTCGGAAATCCAATATCCGCCACCTTCAGCTCCCCGACGTTTTTCTGCGCATGGGGCGCCAGGAGCCCGCGCTTCGGCAATCCCAGCGCCACCGTGACGGCGGCCGTCACGAAGACCCCGCTATGGTGGCCCGTATCCGGGTGAAGCCCGGAGGGGATATCGATCGCCACGATCGGCTTTCCGGCCCGCATCATGCGCTGGATCATGATCTTGGCGGCGCCGGAAGGTTTGCCGGAGGATCCCGTTCCCAATAAGGCGTCTATCGCGATATCCGAAGAACGCAGGCGAACGTCCAGATCGACCGCCTCCTCGCCGAGTTCCTGCACCAAGACGCCGGCCGCGGTCGCCCGCCGCAGGTTCTCGACGACTTCCGCGCCGTAACCCTTGTCGCGGCCGGGAGGGGCGACGTACGCGACGACCTGCGCGCCCATTTCCTTAAGATGCCGGGCCGCCGCCAACCCGTCGCCTCCGTTGTTGCCGCGCCCGCAGCACGCCGTCGCCATCGCCTCTCCGACCTTTCGATGAAGCTTATCCTCGATGAAGCGCGCCGCCTCCTGCGCCACGGCGCGCCCGGCGTTTTCCATCAAATGAAGCGCCGGGATGCCGAGCTCCGATATGGCTCGTCGGTCGATCTCGGACATCTCGCAAGCCGAGACGACGCGCAACCCTAGGTAGCTCTGCGGAAGGAGTGTTTTGCCCATGGTGGATGCGACGCCTCAAAAACTCAACCGCACGGCCGATACTAGCCCGATCGCAAGTAAAGCCAACGCCGCCATGAGCAAAAGAAGTCCCGCTAGATAGGGGAATAGGACCAGCAGCCACGCCTTGCCCATCGCGAAGCCGTAATGATCCCTCAAGCTGCGCGCTCTCAAATACAGCGCTGAAAACGCCAGGACCGTCACGCAGATCCAGTAGGCCGGAAGGGCCGCCCTCCAAAAGGCCGCAAGCACCGCCATCGGCAACGCCAGCGCCCAAACCAACTGGCTCATCCCAAAAAGAACGAAGACGGAACCGACGCGCCCCCGTCCTCCCGACCACTCCGCCAGCAGATGGAGCAGGCTCGCCATGAAAACGCCCGCCGCCGCCTGCCAAACGCAGGCCAGCAGCAGGGACGCGGGGTTGAGCGGGGAGAGCCTCACCAAGGATTGGGACAAATAGAGGCTCAGGCCGGCCACCCCGAAGCACGCCAATCCCACGCACCAACGCGGCCCCCGACCGGCGGTCGCGGCGGCGCGCGCGGGATTTTCAATGAAATCCGCGACCAAATCCAAAATGCCCTCTCGAACGGATGTCATCGAGCCGTCCATTCCCTAAAACCCCAACCAACGGTATTCCAGGCCGACGCGGGTCGCATCCCTCAGTTCCCGAAGGATAGCAGTCTCGGGCCGCAGCCGTTGTCCGATGGAAGACTCCAACAGCCCCAGCACCGTCTCCAGGGAATCGGAGTCCCGGACGACGCGCGGCGTTCCGACGATGCCGGCCAGCTTGCCGGCCAGGCGGACCGCATCCTGGGAGTCGCCCAACTGGTCCACCAGCTTGTAGTCGAATGCCTGGCGTCCGTTGAAGATGCGGCCGTCCGCGATGGGCCTCAGGGCCTCCTCGGGAATTCCTCGGCCCTGGGAAACGGCGCGCAGGAACTGCCCGTAGGTGTCGTCGATGATCTGCTGCAAGAGCAGGCGTTCCTCCGGAGTCATGGGTCGCGTGGGGGAACCGATGTCCTTGAGTTTCCCCGATTTGATGGGGTCGGCCCGAATTCCCAATTTGGCGAAAAGCTGCTGGACATTCATGGAGTTGAAGATGACTCCGATGGATCCCAACAGGCTTCCCGGGTGCGCCACCACCTTGTCGCAAGCGGACGCAAGGTAGTAGCCTCCGGAAGCGGCCATGTCGCCCACGACGGCCACGACCGGCTTTTTCTTTTCCTGCCGCACCCGCTGGATCGCGCCGTAGAGCTCCTGGACCGCGCCGACGCTCCCGCCCGGGGAATCGATGTCCAGGACCAGCGCCTTGATTTCCTGCTTCTCGGCCAGTTCGCGGATCTTGCGCCCCCACCGCTCCGCGCCGCGGTCCCAGACGTTGCCGCTGGCGGAATGGTAGATCGGCCCGTGGATCGATATCCAGCCGACCGCCTCCCGCCGAGCCGAGAGGATCAAGCGCTTGGAGAGGCCTCCTCCCGATCGCTGCGAACCGGCGCCGTCGGTTCCCCGCAGCAAGACGGCGACCGCCAGGAATACCGTCGCGCCGTACAAAACGGCCAAGGCCCTTATCCAGACGCGGGGCGTCCGGCGGGGGGGCTCCTGCGGCGGAGGGGGCGTATCGGCCGGACCGGCGCCGACCGGAATATCCCTTCCCGGCGTTCCCGATATCGCGCTCTGCGGCGCGCCACAATGCGGACATGAGGTCGCTTCGTCCGGAAGTTGCATTCGGCAGCTCGAGCAGATCATAAGGGATTTCCTTTGTTGGAATGGCGCCCCCGCGGCACCTGGAGTATGTCCACCACGCGGTTGCGCCCGTTTTCTTTCGCGTAGTACAGGGCCTGGTCGGCCCGCTGGACGATCGCTTCCGCGGTCGAGGCGTCCCGGGGATAGTGCGCGATGCCGATCGAGGCGGTCACTCGGACGGTCTGAAGCGCGAGCTGGAATATCTCCCTTTCGAGCGCGGCTCGGATCGCCTCGGCCTTGCGCAGAACCCCGGCCGGCTCCGCGCGAGGCAGGAGGATCGCGAACTCCTCTCCCCCGTAGCGCGCCACGAAATCCGTCTCGTAGACGCTGGCCCTGAGTATTTCCCCCACGCGGCGCAGCACCTGGTCGCCGAACGGATGCCCATAGGCGTCGTTGAGACTCTTGAAATGATCGACATCGAGAAGCATGAAGCAAAGGCTCGTCTTAAAAGTTCCAGCCCGCACGATTTCCTCGGCCAGGCGCGCGTCCAACACGCCGCGCCGGTAGACTCCCGTCAAGCCGTCGACCCTGGACAACCGTTCCATCTCCTGAAAAAGCTTCACGCGCCTGAACGCGAACGCGATTTCCTCCATGAGCCCCGCCGCCTTGCGGGCGAGCGCCTGGGGATCGGCGCCGGCGGGAACGCGGGCGTACAAACAACCCATCATCTCGCTCGAATCGCGGATCGGGATCACCACCGCGCGCTCGGGAACTTCCAAGATTTCGCCGGCCCCCAGCGATACATGCTGTTCCTGGAGCGTGCGCGAGAGCGTGTCCCAACTGGCGCCGACCGAGCCTCCCAACCGACGCACCACCAACGGATAAAGCGATTCCGGACAACGCAGGTCGGAAACATAGAGGGCGAATTCCTCGGTACCCAGATACTGGCGGACCGCGCTTTCCACCCGGGGCCGCGCCTCCTCCCAACTGAGCGCCTCCGACAGGCCCTTGACCATCGCGTACAACGCCTGCAGCTCGCGCTCCTCGCCCTCCAAGCGCGAGCTGCGCGCCTTCAACGTGGCCACGGTCTGCGACAACGCGACGCGCACCCGCCCGCGCTCCTCCAATCTCGATCTCAGACGGCCGCGCTCCTGAAGGCTCTTGCCGGCTCCGTAAGCCGCGTACAGTACGCCGCAGGCGCTGCAACCCACCGCCGACAGCCACAGACCCTGGGAACCGGCCGGCAGGGACGTCCAACCGAGCCACCCCCATGCGAGGATCGCCGCCAAGACGGCCCACGGCAGCCAGCGGGTCTTGGACGTGGTCGCCCAAAAGCACGCCGCCGGGAAAAGGACGAGCAGAGCGCAACCGAGCTCGATGCTCATCCCACCACCTGGTTGCGGCCGCCGCGCTTGGCCTGGTAAAGCCGCTCGTCGGCGACGCGCAAGACCTGGCTCGGGGTCGTCGTGTCCTGCGGAAAGCAGGCCACGCCGAAGCTCATCGTAACGCTCGTGCGGTGCCCCTGGAAGACAAAGGCCTCCTGGGCCACGCGGGCGCGGATCTGGCCGGCGAACTCCACCGCCGGAGCACGCTCCACCGCCGGCAGCAAGATCGCGAACTCCTCCCCTCCGTAGCGGGCGACAAAATCGACCGGCCGGGCCTGAAAGGTCAATATGCCGGCGATCGTCTTAAGAAGGAAATCTCCCGCCGGATGGCCGTAGGTATCGTTGTAGCGTTTGAAGTGATCCACGTCGCACATGATGATCGCCAGCGGCTGATGGCTGCGCCCGGCGCGAAGCACCTCCTCCTGCAGCCGATCCTGAAAAGCGCGATGGGTATAGAGCTGGGTCAGGGGATCGTGCGTCGCGAGGTCGTTGACGCTCTGGATCAGTTGGATGTTCTCAAGCGCCAGGCGGGCCAGCATCGCGTAGAGGTCCACGGTGCGCTGATCCGAAGGCTGAAACACCCCGGGGCGATCGTCCTCCAGCCGCACGAAACCGAACGGGCGTTTCAAGACCAGCAGCGGGGCCACCACGGCCGAACGAAATCCTCCGCCCCCGCCGGCCTCCAACCGGCTGTCCTTGACAAGCACCGAGCCCCGGTTTTCAACGGCACGCAAGACCAGGGGGTCCGACGGCTGCCCGGGCAGGACCTTGATGCGGCTTTCCGGATAGCGTTTCTCCAAAGCGTGGACCAGGCGCAACTGGACCTCCTGAGGGTCCAAGGTGCTCCCGAGGCTCCTGGCCGCTTCCGTCAAATCGCGCCGCACCCGGATTTGCGCCGACGAATTCTCTTCGAACCCTTGATACGACTTCAAATCCCGCTCCAGATCGCGAATTTGAGAATCCAATTCCTGGAGCTGCTCCAAGGCCTTGTGCCTGTCGCGGGCCAGCCTGCGCCGATGGAACCCAAGCCCCAAGCCGGCCGAGGCGACCCCCGCCGTCTCGACCAAAAGCGCGATCCGAGTTCCGGTTTCCGGCGCCCGAGACGCCAGGACAAACCCCGCCGCGGCCACCATGAACAAAAAAAGCCCCTGCAACTCCTCGTCTCGGCGGAAATCCGTCCAAAGGAAGACGCCGAGGAACGCGGGATACAACGCGGGAGTCCAGCTCGGAAAGGCGAACAACAGGGCGATCAGCCCCAGGAAAATAGCGTTGGAGCCGATCAGCGTGACGTTTTTCTCGCTGAGCATGAAGAAAATTTTGGAGGTGGCCGGTACCGCCCCGGCGTCCAAACGCCGCCTTATCGCGGGTCCTACAGGCTTAGTCCGGCTTTGATTTCGCCTGAAGAATCCCGCCGGACCAGTACCTTCAGGCTAGCTCCGTGCGATCTCGAAACCTCGTCGACGAAGCCAGCAACGAAGTTCCCAGCCCGCATCTTGACGCCGGATCCGGCCCAGCGGGCGTCGGCCGGACGGCGCAGGCTTACTGCGGTTTAGGCAGTGGCCCAGTCCAACACAGTGGTGTTGGCTTTTGTGTTTTAGTCGGATTTTATCCTGGCTCTGACCAACCAGGGCCTGCTCCCAACGATCCAACGACGCCTGTCGATCCTATTTCACCCCCGACCGTTTCTCCCGGGTAAGAAACCGTCGCGAGCGACACACGCCGCAGTTAGTATAACAGACCCCTTCGGAGCCATCAAGAGCGCAATTTTCTCGCAATTTTCTCGACTTCTTTCAGAGAAGTCGAGTTAAGAGCCTCTTGCTATTGATGCATATACCTGTTATAATTTATATGCATAGGAGAATTTATGAGAACTACTCTAAATCTTCCCAAGGACCTCGTTTCAGACGCATGCCGTCTTTCGGGAGCCAAGACCAAGACTCAGGCCATCATCTGGGGGCTTGAGGAATTAACCCGCAGAAAGAAAATGGAGCGACTCTGGAGCATGAGAGGCAACCTCCCGCTGGACCTCGATCTTAAAAAATCCCGCGGCCGATGAGCCGGATACTCGTTGACAGCTCGGTTTGGGTCGAGATGTTCCGAATGGCCGACTTCCCCGAGGTCCAAGCGCTGGGACGATTATCCCAAGAGGGGCTGCTCTGCACCAACGGTCTTATACGCGCGGAAATCCTCTCTGGAGCGCGATCGCAAAAGCAATTCGATAAACTCAACGATCTCTTCTCAGCTCTGACCCTCCTGGCGGACCCGCCCGACCTCTGGGATAAGATCGCCAAAGCCCGCTACCGGCTCGCCCGCAAGGGATTTCAAGCAGGCATCGCCGATTTGATCGTAGGCGTCAGCGCCGCCTACCACCGCAAACCCCTTTGGACCCTCGATAAAGCCTTCCTGCAACTGAAGGTTGTTTTGGGGTTTGAGTTGTTTTCCATCCCAAAACATTGAGAGCTTAGCGGTTCTGTCGGAATAGGACCTTCGAGGATTTCACCAGGGTGTCGATCTGTCCCGTAGCCTGTAGAACGTCCAGCCGGCCCAGGGAAAATAGAATTTTCTATATCAGAGAGTCGAGGGCATCGCGGAACGCGGAGAGGCTTTTCAGTCTTCGATCGGGGTCCGGTTCCAACAGTCGGGCAACGAGGGCATCCAAGCCCCCCGGAAGGTCGGGAGCGATCCTGGAGGCGAGCGGATATGTCTTGTTGGTCTTATTTCTGAGCATCGCGCCTGCCGTGCCGGAGAACGGCAGTTGTCCCGTCAAGAGCTCGTAGAGGCACACCCCGAGAGCATAGATGTCCGATTCCGGGCGCACGATCCC
>JACQPI010000035.1 GCA_016207585.1 Elusimicrobiota bacterium
CTCTAGGTCTAAAGACCCATGCCGAGGAGGCAGGTCGCCGGTTATAATTTCCTTATGCGACCTCGACGCGCGAATTATCAATCATGGATCGCTCGCGGCACGGCCATAACCTTTTTTGCGACGTCCTGCCTGCCCGCCGAGAGGACGGCCCCCTGAAAATAACAGACGGCGATATCTCGATCTTCACGGTCGCCCTGCGCAGGCCCTTCATCACCGCGCTGGGCCGAAAATCCAAGACGCGAAACGTCGCGGTTCGAATAAGGCTGCGCAACGGGATGGAGGGCTATGGCGAGGCCTCGGGCTCCGTCGTCAACTCCCGCCTCAAGCCCGAGGCGCTCGCCCGGACGCTGCGCGTCCAATTGGGGCGGGCGCTCGGCAAGGACATCCGCGAGTTCCGCCTCTTGGCCGACGAGGCATGGTCTCCAAAAGGACGCGCACCGGCCCCGGCGGCGGCCGCTTTCGAGTGCGCCTTGACGGACGCCTTCTCCAAATCGATCGGGCTCTCGCTACGCGAGTGGTTTGGAGGGGCCGTCCGGAATATCGAGACGGACATCACCATCTCCGCGAGTCCGGCCCTCGACGCGAAAGAGGCCGCCGCGCAAGCGCTGGAAGAAGGCTTCCGCCAGTTCAAGATAAAGATCGGGACGGGACCGAACCAGGACGCCCAGCGCATTGAAGCGGTGTGGGAAGCGATCCGGACGGCGCGCGGCGCCGGGCGGGGAGGCGCCGCATCTGCTCGCGACGCCCTCATCCTGCTGGACGGCAATCAACGGATGACCCCCGCGCAGGCCCTGCGCCTGCTGGATCGTTGTCACCGCCGAGGGATACCGATCGCCCTTATCGAGCAGCCCTTTCCGCGCGAGGATCTGGCCCAAATGGCCTGGTTTCGCAAGCGCAGCGCGGTCCCCGTGGCGGCGGACGAAAGCGTCCAAACTCCTCAAGACGCGCTGCGGCTGCTCGATAGCGAGGCCGCGGACGTGCTAAACGTCAAGGTGGCCAAGACAGGCATCGAAAGGAGCCTACAGATCATCGCCCTGGCGCAGGCCGCCCGCAAACGGCTCATGATCGGCTGCATGCAGGAGACGGCGGCCGGCCTCTCGGCCTCGGTGCATCTGGCCTGCGGGACCGGCGCTTTCGAGTTCGCCGACTTGGATTCCGACCGGCTCCTCGCGCCCGATCAACCGGCCGGAGATTTCAGGAGAGAGGGCCCGCGGATCCGCGCGACGTAACGGATCGCTGCCAGCGCGCTCTGGCGCACCTCCTCGCGCAGGTGCGCGCCCGCGAGGTCCTTCGCCGAATGCCACCGCATGCCCTCGTGCTCCTTGGGCGAAATCGTCGTACGGCCGTTGCGCGCGCGGCAGAAGTAGATAAGATCGATATGCCGATGCGGGGGTTCCCCCCCGATATCCTCCAATTGGACGTGATTAGGGACATGAAGATATCGGACGTGGTCGTCCTCGGGATGCGAGAGCCGCCGAGGCGAAACGATCTCGACTTTCAGGCCAGTTTCTTCCTTGATCTCGCGCAGCAGCGCCTCCTCGGGAAGCTCCCCCTCGTCGATATGCCCTCCCGGGGGCAGCCACATCCTCAACTTCTTGTGGTACAGCAGGAGGGTCTTTCGGTCCCGCACCACGTAGCCGGTCGCGACGAAATGCAGGCGCCCGGTCATACCTCGATCCAGATCCACCGCTCTCCGGGCGGCACGTCCTGGACCGGGCACAGTTTTTCCCAGCGGGTCATGCGAATAAAAGGGCGGGGCGATCCATTGTCTGGAAAAAGCGGTCTATTCTCCCTTTTTATCGTCGGGACCGTCAAGAAATTCCTGCCCCCGGGCTAATGGGCCAGGCGAGCCTCCGACGCCTGATCGTAGGCCCGGAGGATCATTTGGATGGCGGTCTGCCGCGCTTCGTGAGTGATCGGGTGAGCGATGTCGAAGTACTTTCCTTCCGAGGAGCCGTTGCCTTTGCGGCTCGGAAAAGCGACGAAAGGCCTCCCGTCCTCCGAACCGTCGCTTTTCCCCATAAGGATGCGAATATTCTTGATGACGAACGCTCCCCCGATGACAAGCTCCGCGAACCCCAACAGCTGCGTTCCCCGACCCGTCGTGTCCTGATACGGCCTAACTTTCGCCTCCAGCTTCGGCACCCCATTTGCTTTCACGTTCATGGCTCCTCCTGTATGCACTTCCCGATCGCCCCTTTTGAGGGCTACCCATACATACGAAGAAGAAGCCAAAAAGTTCCAGGATAAAGCGGGGAATCAAAGGCGATACAACATCCAATAGACCACAACGCCGGTCACCGAAACGTACATCCACAGAGGAAGCGCCCAACGCGCCCAGCGGCGGTGCTCCTCGAATCGGCCGCGCGCCGCGAGATAGAGAGTTCTTAGGCTCAGAGGAACGACGCCCAAGGCGAGTACGGTATGGGACAAGAGGATCGTAAAATAGAGCGTCCGGATCAGGCCCTGTTTTTCAAACCGCACGCTCCCGACCTGCAGGTGATATAAGAGGTACGAGGCCAGAAAAACGCAGGAAACCGAAAACGCCCCGACCATGGCGGCTCGATGCCGCTCGACGCGCCGGGTCCGGATCGACCAGTATCCGAAAGCCAACAAGACCGCGCAGGCGCCGTTCAAGAATGCGTTGAAGGCGGGCCAAAGCGAGGAGGGCATGCGAAAGAGGAATCAGGTCCGCCCAACTACGAGCATGCCCAGCAACAAAGGCAGGTACGCCAAGGAAGCCAAAAACAGGCGTCGCGTGTCGAGCGCGTTCATGGTCCAGCTCGCGCGCATGCCGAGCCCCAAAAACGCGGCGCCCAGCGTCAGGGCCCCGCAGCCGTACGGAGTTCCCGCCATCCCGCAAAAAGTCGGCATCAGGCTGGCAGGCAGGAGGGCGAAGGAGTGCAGCGCGATCTGGCAGGAGGTCGTCTTGCCGGCCGGGTCCACGACCGGCATCACGCGAAAGCCGGCGCGCGCATAGTCCTCGCGGTAGAGCCAAAACAGGGACATGAAATGCGGGATCTGCCACAAAAATTGGATCGCGAAGAGAACCCACGCCTCCGAGCTCAAGCGACCCGAAGCGCCGGCCCAACCGATCAAGGGCGGCGCCGCTCCCGCGACCGCGCCGATCCACGTGCTGTGCGGGGTGCGCGTCTTGAAAGGCGTGTAGAGGGCCAGGTAGAAGAACAGCGTCAGCCCCGCAATGACACCGGCCAGCCCATTCACCTTCCAAGACAAAAGCCCCAAACCCAAAACGGCGCAGCTGACCCCGAAAATCGCCGCGTGGACTGGATCGATCCGGCCCCGAGGCAGGGGGCGGCCCGCGGTCCGACGCATCAGACCGTCGCGCTTTCTCTCAAGATACTGGTTCAAGGCGCCGGCGGCCGCCGAGGCCAACGCGGTCCCGGCCAAGCAGAAAAAAAGGCGGTTCGATCGCATCGCCCCGCCACCCAAGTAAAAGCCGATACAGGCCGTCGCGGCCACCAGGGTCGTAATCCTCGGCTTGGTCAACTTCCAGTATTCGCCGATCATCGCATCGTCTCATCCGCCTTCTTCAAGCGTTTTTCAATGCGGTAGATGGCCACCGCCAGCCAAACGAGAATAAAAAAGGTGCTGCCCAGCAGAACCGCGCCTCCCCAAATAAACGCCCGCGGCAAATCGGCGTTGTCGGATTTTCCAAAACAGACCGCGCAGGCGTGCACCCACTGGGGCCAACCCAGCAGCAATGCCCCCCACCCCGCTCGATTCGGACGGAAGAACCTCATCCGGACGGACCCCTCAGTACGGCGTCGCTAGGCCTTTTTTCTTTCGGATGAACCAAAACAAATACAGGACCCCCGCGGCAAGGCCGGCGACCGCACAGACCAAGAGAGCCAGATTCTGGCCGTCGAGCCCGCCTTGGACTCGATGCCCCGACCCGTACGCCAGGAATCCCAGAACTCCCAAAGAAGCAAGAATGAAAACGATGTGAAACGATCTAAGGGACATGGGCATGTCCCGTGGACGCCGCTTTTTCGCCCGAATAGGTCACTTGCTGTTCGGAGATCGCCCGAGAATCCAGGAACGGCAACAGGAACAAGAGAGCCACGAAGAAAAACGTCGCTCCCAACAAGGCAAAAATCAACGCCTTTTCGCCCTTTAAGTGCATGAAGAACGCCCCCACGAGCGACGCCTTGAAGGCCGCGATCGACAAGCCGATCAGGATCGCCGGCAGGCGGGGCAGATGAAAATAGGAAACAAGAACCGTGACCACGGTCAAGACGAGCAACGCCCCGAATATCCCGAGATAAAGAGGAATGTTAGGCTGATGCCGCGCCGTATCCGCTGCCGAGCTCATTTCAGATCCCCCTTACAGTAAGTATAATCCCGGGAACAGAAATATCCATACGATATCCACGAAGTGCCAATACAGCCCTCCGTATTCCACCCGTCCGATGAACAAGGGGTGCTCCCAATGCTCCCGGGCCCAAAGCGCGAGGTAAACGTTGAACCCGATCCCGCCGATCACGTGAAGCCCGTGGAGCCCCGTCATCGTGAAGTAGACGGCGTAAAAGATGTCGGTCGACGGAAAATGTCCATGGTGGAACTTGGCGCCGTATTCGAAAGCCTTGACGACCAGGAACGCGAAGCCGAGCGCTATGGTCAAACCGATCATCCGGTAGAATCCGGCGCGGTCGCGCTCGCACGCCTTGGCATAGGCCAGCACCATCGTCACGCTGGATGTGATCAGGACGACCGTATTGAGGGTCGCCAGGGGCACGTTGAGGACTTCCCACCCCGCCGGCCAGCTCGGCGCGGCCATGCGCAAAACGATGTAGGTCGTGAACAACGTCGCGAACAGCATCACCTCGGAGGCCAAAAAAAGCCACACGCCCAGCTTCCCGTTCGGTATGCCGGTCGTCGGTACGTGCTCCGAGGGGTAGGGCGCGGCGGCCGGTGTCGTCATGATGGCACGTGTTGGGGCGTCCAGTCCTCCCGGGCCCGCGGGGTCGAATACTCGTACGGCCCGCGATAGACGCGCGGAGGTCGCTCGAAATTTCCATGCGGCGGGGGCGAGGCGCAGGCCCATTCCAAGGTCGTCGCCCGCCACGGATTTTCTTCGCAACGCTTCCCTTTAAAGATCGTATACACGATGTTGACGAGAAAAGGAATCTGGAACAAGAAAAGCAGCCACGCGGAAACGGAGCTCACAACATTGAGCGGCTGGGTGCTCAGGTTATGCAGCTGAGCGGTCGGATCATAGAGCCGGCGTTGGACGCCCGCCAGGCCCTGTATGAACATGGGAAAGAATATCCCGTTCATGCAGATCGCCGTCCCCCAAAAATGGATTTTCCCCCAAAAATCGTTGAGCTGCTTTCCGAACCACTTGGGAAACCAGTAATAGGTGCCCCCCATCAGGGCGATGATCGTCCCGGTGACGACCACATAATGGAAATGGCCGATGACGTAGTAGGTATCGTGGAGGTAGATGTCGGTCACCGTCAATCCCAGCGGAAGGCCCGTCAGCCCCCCGATGCCGAAAAGCGGCAGAAAGGCCAAAGAGAAAAGCATCGGCGTCGTGAAGCGGATCGATCCTCCCTTCAAGGACCACACCAGGCAGGTCAGCACGGCGACCGAGGGGACCGAAATGATCATGGTCGTCACGAGAAAAAAATTGCTCAGCCGGGGGCTCATGCCGCTGAGAAACATGTGGTGCGCCCAAACGATGAACGACATGGCCCCTATGAAAATCATCGATGCCACGATCTCCGTATACCCGAAGATCGGCTTGCGCGTTCCGTTAGCGATGATCTCGGCCACGATGCCCATGGACGGCAGGATGAGAACATACACCTCCGGATGCGCCAAGAACCAGAAGAGATGCTGCCACAGAAGCGGCTGGCCGCCGCCCGCCACCTTCAGAGATTCGCCGGCGACCACCAACCCGGCCGGCAGGTAGAAGCTGGTGCCGGCGATCCGGTCCATGAGCTGCAATACCGCGGCCGCTTCCAGGGGCGGGAAGGCCAAGAGCAGCAGGATCGCCGTCACGAGCTGCGCCCAAACGAAAATCGGAAGTCTCCCGAGGGTCAACCCCGCCGCCCGCATATTGAGCGTCGTAACGATGAAATTGACAGCACCCAGGAGCGAGGAGGTGATGATGACGACCATCGCCAGAAGCCACACCGTCTGCCCCGGGTTGACGATCGCAAGCGGCGCGTACGAAGTCCAACCCGATTGCGCGGCCCCGCCCGGAAGGACGAAAGACAGCAGCATCAGCATCCCGCCGGGCAGATAGAGCCAATAGGACATCATGTTGAGCCTGGGAAAGGCCATGTCCGGAGCCCCGATCTGAAGCGGCAGGATATAGTTCCCGAAGGCCCCAACGCCCAGCGGCACGATGCCCAAGAACACCATGATCGTGCCGTGCATCGCCCCCAATTGATTATAGAACTCGGGCATCAATATGCCGTCCGGAGCCCATGTCATGGGCAGCAAGCGCCCGATCAAAGGGAGCGGCTGCCCCGGGAAGGCCAACTGCCACCGCAGCAGCATGATCATCGCGAAACCAACGATGAGGAAGAAACAGGACGTGAAGAAGTACTGCAGGCCGATCACCTTATGGTCGACCGAAAATACGTATTTATCGATGAAGCCGGATCCGTGCTCCGAGGACCGGGGTTCAGAATGTGGAACTGCCATTAGAGTTTCCTGTAGCGGCGTTTGCGGCGGTAGTCGCCGGGGCCTGCCCGGACTGCGCCTTCAGCCAAGCCTCGTACTCGGAGGGCGTGTGGACATAGGCGTCTCCACGCATCATCGAGTGGGCCACGCCGCACAGCTGCGCGCAGCCGATCTCGAAGCGGCCGGCGAGCGTCGGCTCGAACCAGAGGGAAATCTTCATCCCGGGGACGATGTCCTGCTTGACCCGGAACTCGGGCACGAAAAAGCTGTGGATGACGTCCTTGGAGCTCATGTTCAGGATAGTCGGTTTGCCGAGAGGGACATGCAACTCGTTGACCGTCGTGATGTCGTCCTTGCCCGCCGGATCCTGTGGGTCGAGGCCGATCGGGTTGGCCGGCTCGATGAACTGGACGTCCCGGCGCCCGAACTTTCCGTCGGGCCCCGGGTATTGAAAGTTCCACGCGAACTGCTCGGCCACCAATTCCACGACGAGGGCGGTATCGGGAGACGGGCCGGCGATCTTGATTCGGTGCCAGTTGGGAATGGCGTAGAAAACGATAAGGGCGATCTCGAAAACCAACACGAAAAAATCGGGGATCAGGGATTTCAAGGGGCTCTCATAGCCGGCCTGAGCCGACCGCCCCTCGCGGCGCCGGTACCGTAGCAGCAGATACGCGAAAAAAATCGCCCAAAGAATAAAGATGGCGAACATCGCCGCATGGATCAGCTTGATACCAAAATCAATGGGCCCGGCGAACGTCGACGCCGCGACCGGCAAGCCCCACCCGTAGTTTCCCTTCAAAATGTCTTCCTCAGCGATATTTTAGCTTTTCTTGGCGGGAGTGTCACTTTTTGGAGTGGGAGTCTTTTCCTTGGAGGCGGTCCCGTACTGGAAATCAATCGATACCACGCCGCCGTCGAC
>JACQPI010000025.1 GCA_016207585.1 Elusimicrobiota bacterium
GTATTGGAATATCCAACACGCGAACATAGGAAGACCCTGCTGTTGCAAACATTGGTAAATGTAGAGCCGGAGGGAATGAGCGCTCCCGCATCGCAGGTGGCCGGAAACTGATCGAACTCTATATGCGGATTATTCGAAATGACCCCTTGGGCCGGAGTCGTGGAGGCCGGGGGCCCGTCGCACCAGAATTGGCCCATGCTGCCGGCCAGGGAAATGGGTCCGGTGCAAAACGCGGCGTTGGCCACCCATAAACTGTCGATGTAAACCTGGACGTTGCCCTGGGCCGAGGCGGGGCGGGAGGACAGGGCCCAAAACGCCGAGGCGGTCAAAAGAATTCGCGCGATCGGTCCCGCAGCCGTGCCGCCGTGACGCGTAAGTCGCATAAGCGAGAGTGCCATGTTGTAAAGGACTCGTGGCAAGCTTAACGGATGGTCATGACGAAAATATTAACGGGCTATGAAAAAACTGTTTCGGGATGAGCGGGCTAGGGGAGTATCCGGTACTTCTTGAATGTGAACTTTTCCGAGCCCTCGCCGCAGAGGGCCCACGCGATGTGGCGGGCGCGGCGGCCTTCCACCGTCCGGTGGACCGTGACCGCGAGGGCGGAGGAATCGAAGGCTTGCGAATCCAGCAGATGCAGCGCGTTTCCTTCCATGCGCAATTTCAAAAGCCGTTTCCCCCTCCCGTCATGAAGCCACAGGACGTCCCCCTGCCATTGCATGGACGTGGGGACGACGTCCAGGTTCAACGCGACCGTTTCGGCCTCGGCGCGCGGCCCTTCCCCCAAATGGCGGTAGAGGGATTTCGTCACCGCGTCGTAGGACCAGAGGTTGCGCCCGTCGTGCGCCAGGGCGACCGGGCCCGGGCCGGGGGAGGGCCAAACGAGCTCCAGGCTCCCCGGATCGGTGAGACGATGCTTGACGATGCGCGCTTGGGAGGCGTCGAGGGACCACAGGGCCCCCGCGCCCAACGCCAGGGAGACGGGGCGATAAGGCCCCCCGGGAAGCAGGGAATATTGAGCCAAGACGGCCGCCGGATTGGAGGGATCCAAGGACACGAGCTTGCCCGACCACTCCGCGATCCAAAGGGCGTTCCCGTCGAAACCGATCGCGGTCGGGTTCTCGACCGGCAAGGAGTGCGCCGCCGAAAGCTCGAAGCGCATCTGCCTCGAATGCCGCCAATAAAAACCGCCTCCCGCGATCGCCAAGGCCGCCAGCGCCGTCCCCGCGATGCGCCAGGCGCGGTGGCGCGCGTGAGGGCCCCAGATCCCGGTGGCCACGCCGGAGGCCGCGCGCAGCACCCGGGAGATATGCGCGGATGCCTCGGAGGATTCCCTCAGCATCTGCGTCATCTGGGAGGAGAAACGGATCACCTCCCCCTCCTTCTCCTTCATCTGATCATGCCACTTCTCGCGCTCCGCGCGCAGCCGATCTTCCCAAACCGAGAACTCCCGGCGCTGGGTTTCCCAGGTGGAACGCTCCCGGTCCCACAGCTCCTGCCACTGCTTGCGCTCCTCCTCCCATTGCGCCTGGAGGTTCTTGAGGTGGTCGCTCGTCTCCGTGACGCGCTCGTGGGCGCGGGCGCGCTCCCGGTCCGCCTCCTCGCGCAGCCGGCGCTCCGCCAAAAGCTCCGTCAAGGTCGCCTCGATCGCCTTCTTGGCCTCCTGCAGGTTGTCGCCCAGTTGCCGGCTGCGGCCGGATTCGCGCGTCGTTTCCTCATGGACCTTGGCCAGGCGCGAGCGCATTCCCTGCAGCTCCTCGATATACTGCTCCTCCCGCCGCGTCCACTGGGCCTCGAGATCGCTCCAGCGCTTCGTCTCGGCGGCTAGTTGAGCGCGGGTCTTGTCGAGGAGCTCCCGCAGGCGGTCCTCGTCGGCCCGGAAGCGCTCGCTTTGCCCCTGCATCGCCTGCTGGGCCGACTCCAACTTGATCGTCATGTCGGAGGTCTGCTCCATCATGCGGACGTCGTAAAGGGTCGCCTCCCGCTTGAGCTGAGCCAACTCCGCCTCCACCCGGGCCAGGCGCTCGGTTTGCTCGCGCAGGGCCTCGTTCTTGAGGGCCTGGGCCTCCTCCCACTGGGTCTTCTGCTGGCGGTGCCGCCTCTTGAGGAGAGCGATCGTCTCCATCGCCGCTTCCCGGGACGCCGAGGCCACGTCGCCTCCCGCGGCGCCCGCCAACGACCCGAGGCTCATGGAGGGCGCCTCGGGAGCGTCCCCGCCTCCCGGGGGCCGCGTCTCGACGACCCTTCCCCAAAGCCGCTCCAGCTCCCGGTCGAGATCCCCTGGGTTCATTGAAGGAAGTTTAACAGGAGGGGCCCGAATGTCAAGGACGGAAATGTTACGGGGCGGGGCGGTTGCGCAGGAGGCGCATGAGCTCCTGGTTGGCGTCGCTCAGGTCGATCTCGGCGCCCTTGTATTCCCTCAGAATCTGCTGGATGCGCTCCAGCAAAACGACGTCCGGGGCGCCGTCTTGCTTGAGCTTTTGGTATTTTCCCCAATCCTCCCGAAACAGGCTTTCCTTGGACCGTTGTTCGATCGCCCGCTTCTCGCGGGCCAGCTCCTCGAGGCTCTTCTGGGCGCGGCGGTGCCTTTCCTCGAAGCCTTGAAGCCGCTTTCGAGCCTCGGATTCCGAGGAGGACCGCCGCTCCAGTTCGGCGCGCAAGGATTTCATTTCCGCTTGCAACCCCTTGAGCTCCTCCGTCAACTTGGCCTGTCGGGATTGGGACGAATCCAGAGCCCGTGAGATTTCCTGGCGATAGCGCAGCTCCCTTTCCAGCAATTTCTCGTATTCGCGCTCGGGATTCCAGGAGCCGAAACGAAAGGCGAGGCTCACCGCGTGAGACCAGCGCGAGCCGTTGGAGAGAGGCGCTTGCAGGGCGTAATCCAGCTGCCCTCCGAGCATCCGCCAGCCGATCCCCCACGCCCACGATTTGGACCGATCGGAAAGGTTGAGCCCGCTGCGCCCCGCCCAGGACCCGCCCCGCGCGGTATGCCACCAATACTGCATTCCGGCGCCCAAGGTTTGGCTTGCGGAGAGGCCGAGGGAGGGCTCCCGCTTGACGAAGTCGAGCGCGATCGTGAAGGCGCGAAACGACTGCGCGTAGCCCACCCGTCCGATGACCGGCGCCCGGTCCTGGACGCCCCGAAGGTCCATGCGGGGGCCGTTCACGTTGAAGACGGACGCCCCCAGCGCCTGCCCTCCTTTCGTGCGAAACAATAGGCCCAGGTCGACGGCGGCCTTCGTCATCTGCCCCCCCGTCGCCCGGCCGGAGCGCGTGATCGCTTTCAACGTCGCCCCGGCGTCCAGCAGCCCCGCGTCGAATTCCTTCCAGCCCCGGCTCGCGGCGGTGACCCCGACCGTGTGGTCCAGGGAAAAATTCCCTCGGGATGTATTGGCCCAGGAAAAACCCAAGGCGCCCGGAATATCCAGGGAATCCAGAGGCACCGCCGCCGCGACCGACAGGTGATCGATATCGGCGGGGCCGGCCGGAAGCTGGAAGGCCCGCCGGGATCCCCCCTGGAACTCGGCCGACGCGACCGAGCCGATCGCGGCGGGGTTATAGGCGATGGAGGCCACACCCTCCGACACCGCGGTCCAGCTCTCCCCCATCGCGACGGCCGCCGCGGCCGAACCGATATCCTCGTTGGAGGCGTGGGCCGCGCCCGAAAGGAGCGCCGCCAGCAGCCCGGCGCATGACGCCGCCCGCTGGAGAGCGTTTTGCCGAATGGATCTCTTTCGTTCTGCGGGCCGGGCCCGGGTATCCGGACCTTCCACTCTGTATGACATGCCATTTTGGCATTTCATAGAAAATCGTAGAAAAGACCACTGCCCAGTTCCTACCGGATGCCGCGCGAAAGGTATGGTCATTAGGGAGAAGGAGGGAGGGAGGGCTCGGACAGTTTTGAAAAGCTGGCGGCGCCGTCCCTTCCATGGGATTTTACCCAATAGAGGGCCTCGTCCGCCTTGGCGATGAGCTCCTCCAGGGTCTTGGCGTCGTCCGGATAGACCGCGATGCCGACGCTGGCCGTGAGCCGTATCTCGACCGCTTTCGAGAAAGGAACCGGCACCCGGATTTCCTTGATCTGCTGCAGGAGGCGGGAGACGATCCCCAGGCTCTCCTCCTCCCCGGCCTGGGGCAGCAGGACCAGTATCTCGTCTCCGCCGTAACGGCACGAGAAGTCGATCTTGCGCAGGCTCGCCAAGAGGACGCGTCCCACCTCCTGCAGGAGCTGGTCCCCCACCTGATGGCCGTAGGTATCGTTGACGCCCTTGAAGTGATCGATGTCCAGGAGGGCCAGCGCCAGCCTCCCCTGGGAACGCTGCACGCGGTAGAGCTCCTCCTGAAAGCGTTGCTGAAAAAACCGGCGGACCGGCAGGAGCGTGAGGCTGTCATAAAGGGAGAGCGCCTGGACCTCGTCGAAGAGCCGGGCGTTGTCGACCGCCAGCGCGATCTGGCCCGCGAAGGACTTGAGGAGCTCCGCGTCTTCCGGCTCGATGAGCTCCTGGGAGATCATATTATCGACGACCAAGAGCCCGATGCGCTGCCCCTGCAAGACCAGCGGCACGTGCAGCACCGTCTGCTGGTAGCGATCGAGAAGCGGGTCGCCCCGCCCACCGAGGAGGACGTCCACGAAGCGATGCTCCCCGGAGCGCATGAGCATCTCCTCCTCGCGCAGGCTCTGCATCTTGCCCTTCATGTCGACCGCGATCTCGCCGCGAAGCTTGGACGCCGCCCGATCCACGAGATAGAGCCTGACGCGGTCGAGCGAGAAGTGCTTTTGGATACCTTGAAGAATCCGCTTGATCCCATCCTGCACGCGCAATGAGGACGCGAAAATCGCGGTGAGCTCCGTCAGCGCCTCCATGCGCTTCAGGCGCCGGCGGTTACGGGCGCCGATGCCGGAACGGTAGAGATTTTGGGACAGCTCCAAGGCGAATTGGACGGCCTTTCGACGCTGCGCGGCGGTGAAGCCCCTCCCGGAAAAACGCTCCAGCCGCAGCAGCCCCATCGTCTCGACGCCTCGGCGGTCCAGGAACTCCGGGCTTCGCAGGGCGATCCAAAGGACGGGCCGGGCGCATACTCCCCGCCTGGCGCCGCAGTTCCAAAAACCGCGACGCCCGTCAACCAGCTGCTGAATGGGACCGCTTTGAAGCAAAAGAATCTCCTCCTCGATCTCCTGGTGCACCGCGGACTGGGCGAGCGGACCACGACCCGCGCCCTGCCCCCGCGAGCCGGTAGCTCGCGGGGACTGGGCGAGCGGACCACGAC
>JACQPI010000032.1 GCA_016207585.1 Elusimicrobiota bacterium
GCGAGGCTTCCGACGGGCACGAGGCGGTCAAGCTGGCCAAGAAGCTCAAGCCGAACGTCATATTGATGGATATCAAGCTCCCGCACCTCGACGGCGTCTCCGCGACGCGCCAGGTCCGCAAGGAGTGCCCGGACACCAACGTCCTCATCCTCTCCTCCTTCGAGGACGAGGCCCACGTCATGGAGGCCATCCAGGCGGGCGCCAACGGCTACCTTTCCAAAATGCTGCCGGCGTCCGAGCTCGTCAACGCCTTGAAGACGTTCGCCAACGAGGGCGTCATGATCCCGCAGCCGGTGATGGGCAAGCTCATCCAGGGGCTGCGCCAGATGTCGGACGCGACGGCCGAGGCGTCCCTGGTCGCCCTGACCAAGACCGAGATCCGCGTCCTGGCCCTTCTGGGCCGCGGCCAATCGAACAAGGAGATCGCGGCGGCCCTCGACTGCAGCATCAAGACGGTCAAGAACCACCTCAACAGCATTTTCCAGAAGCTCGACGTATCCAACCGCACCGAGGCGGTCGTCAGGGGCATCGAGATGGGCCTCATCTCGGCCGAGGACGCCAGGCCGGTTTAACCTCGGCCTCAAGCCGTTCTTCCAACTCGAACAGCGGCAGCAGTCCTTCATTGATCAAAGGATGCTTGAAGTCCAGCACGAGGTGCTTGGGCGATCTGGACGGTTTAAGAATTCCCAGGGCTTTGAATTTTTTCAGCAGTTCCGAGCACGTTTGATGATTGATTCCGGTGGCGCGGGCCGCGCCTCGGGCGCTTGTCCCCGCGATCTGATAGCACAGGACGCGCAGAACCGCCACGTGCCCGGAAGTCCTGAAAATTTGATCGAGCAGCCGTACGGCGCGTCTGCCTTGTTTTTTCGGTAGGCGTGACTCCCTGCCCGTTGGGATAGGTTTTTCTTTTTTGTCAGGAAAAGTTGACATTTCTTTGGGAGACGGGTGCCCTGCCCGCCCCGGTATTGTCCGCTATTGTGATGGGCATACCGTAAATACGATCAGGGCCGCCAAAAGTTCCCGCAAGCCTTGAATTTGAAACATCCGCGGGCTATATAATGAGAAGTAAAACTCGAAAGTTCCATGGCGCTTCGCGCGATCCAATTGCCGGCTTGGCGGCGGGGGCAGGGCGCGGGTCGTTCTCCGCTCGACCAGTCCTCGCGAGCTACGAGCTCGCGAGGGCAGATCGTCATCCCCTCGCTTTTCGCCCTGCCCTCTCTGTTCCTGTTCGTGTTCCTCATCTTCGAGGTCGCCAAGCTCTCGCGCGAGAAGATCCGCCACCAGTTCGCCCTCGACTCGGCCGCCTTCATCGAGATGACGAACTACTCCGACTTCCTCAACCGCTCCGCCTACGTCAACGGCGCCTTCCCCATGCGCATCTTCAAGGAGGGCTTCGGGCCGGGCATCGACCCCAATACGGGGCAGCCGACCTCCGGAACGATGATCGACCGCAAGGACTCGACGTCTCCGAAGAGCCTCTACGACATCCTCTACGAGAACGGGGCCTTCCCGCGCACCGAGGAGCCGGAGCCCCTCGACCCGCTGCCCGTCTGGCATATCGAGTACGGCGGGCCGTTCGCAAGCGAACGCAACAAGAATCCTCCCGATGTGCTCAATACCTGCTCGGTCTATGTGGAGGGCGGCGGCAAGAAAACATTTCCGAATTGTCTTGAGATTATTTCCGCCGATAACGCGAAGGATTATTGGGTGAGTTGGGACGACGCCAAGCAGATCTACGAGCTGTACTTCAAAATATTCTCGCTTTTGGGTTCCGTCGAGGAGGCGCAGTTCTCGGTCTTCTGCCGCCTGACGGGGGCCAGCGGCTGTCCGGCCGGCACCGGCTCGCATAATTTTTTCCGCCGCTCCTATTGGCTCAACACCGGGGGGCAAGTGACGGACGCCGCGGAGGGCGCCAAGTACTTCGACCTTCACGAGTTCCGACCCAAGCCCTACTGCGTTCCGCAGGTCGTGATTTGCGGCAACAAGCCGTCGTCCAATGCTTTCATGCCTTATGACCTTGTGTGCACCAACCCGCCGACTCCGATGCCTTCCACGATCCAGGGCTGCAGCCCGGAGGGCCTCTTCCAGATCCTGGCCGTCCCGCAAACCGATCTGAGGCGCATGAGGTCCGTCAACACGCTCGGGGGCAACTGCGCGATGGGCGCCTCCGATCCCGGGTACCAGATCGTCCAGCATTACAAGACGTGGGTCGACGGGAGCAAACCCCCTAATTTTTTCAACGTGAATTTCGACTCGTTGATGGAGGACGGAAATCCTTGCGTTCACGCGACGATCTCCCTGGGGGGGGGCCGCGTGTGGCCCGATCCGACTCCCAAGTTCCAGACGAAGCTCTACCCATGACGATGCCGAGAGCGCGCGGCGCGGCGGGACAAGCGACGACGGAGGTGGTGCTGCTCCTGCCCCTCTTCATGTTTTTCCTGTTCGCTTTTGCTAAGATATTCGCGCTGCTCATCCTGGTCCAGAAGATGGAGATCGCCTCCTACTACGCGGCCAGGCGCTGGCAGCTGGAGAGCCACCGCAACGTCGCCTACGAGGGTTTCGACGCCGGGCAGCTCTGCTCCGACATCGAGCGCCAGGTGGCGTGCTATCTGGGGTTCGTGAGGCGGGAGTGCCCCGGCAACGGGCCGGTGCAGAGCTTCCTCTCCCTGGGCAGTATCTCGATGTGCCCTCCGACCCGCACGCAGGTGTGGAACATCGTGACGCTCTCGGTGCGCACGCAGCCCGTGAACCTGGTGCTTTACAAGAACCCGGGGCTTGAGTTCAAGGCGGTCAAGTACGTCCCGAACCGCGACCGGCCGATCGCGTTCGTGCTGCCGGGATTGAAGGACAAGGATTAAAGCGCACAATCGACATGCTTCGGGCGAGGTTCAAGCTTTTCTGGCAGCGCAATTGGATATGGCTCCTCATCATCGGGGGGACGGTCCTGATGATCCTCCTGCCGATGTGGTACCTGACCGGCATGGAGGAGAGCGTCCGGCGCTACATCATCGGCATCAACGTGGCGTCGCTGCCCTGGGGAGTCCTGCAAACGCTCATTTTCGTGGGCTTCTTATACCTGCTCCAGTACGGCGGGGGCTTCGTGCGCTTCAAGAAGGCGAAGATCGACGCCTCCCGCGTGGACGTGCGCTTCGCGGACGTCATCGGCCTGGCCGAGGGCAAGCGCGAGGCGTGGGAAGTGGTCCAGCTCCTCAAGGACCGCGCCCAGCTCAAGCGCATCGGCGGCAAAATCCTGCGCGGCATCCTCATGATCGGCCCGCCCGGCTGCGGCAAGACGATGCTCGCCAAGGCGATCGCGACGGAGGCGGGCCTTCCTTTCCTGTCGATCGCGGGCTCGGAGTTCGTCGAGATATTCGTGGGCGTCGGCGCGGCCCGGGTGCGCAAGCTCTTCAAACAGGCGCGCCAGTACGCGCAGGCTTACGGCGGCTGCATCATCTTCCTCGACGAGCTCGAGGTGGTCGGCCGCTCGCGCGTTTTCCACGACGCTTTCGGCGGCAATTCCGAGGGCAACAGCACCTTGAACCAGCTCTTGGTGGAGATGGACGGCCTCGTGGATTCCGACGCGCACGTGGTCGTGGTCGGCGCGATGAACGCCAACGAGGACGTCTTGGACCCCGCCCTGCTTCGGCCGGGCCGCTTCGATCGCAAGATTAGCATCGGCCGTCCCAACCTCCAGGAGCGCCAGGAGATTTTCGAGTATTACGCCCGCAAGATCCAGATGGACCCCGCCGTCGATTTCGGGCGGCTCGCGCGCAAGACGGTCTACAAGACGCCCGCCGACATCGAGAATATTTTGAAGGAAGCCTCTCTGATCGCGATCCGCAATAAGCACGACACGGTGGCGTATAAGGAGCTGTCGGAGGCGATCGAGCGCATCGAGCTGGGCGCGGCCCGGCGGCTCAATTTGACGCCGCATGAGCGGGAGATGACGGCCTACCACGAGGCGGGGCACTTGATCGTCTTGTACCTGACCCACCCCACCAACGACGTCTTCAAGGCCTCGATCATACAGCGGGGCGGCACCCTCGGGGTCGTCCACTCGATCCCGCGCGAGGAGCTCTATTCCTCGGACCGGAACACCCTCCTGGCGCACGTGAAGGTGGCTCTGTCGGGCTACGTCTCGGAGAAGCTCAAGTACGGCGTCACGACCGACGGCGTCAGCGCGGATTTCGCCAACGCGATGTCCTACGCGCACGCGATGGTCTGGAAGTACGGCATGGGGACAAACGGTTTCGTGGGGGATTTCACGGTCATTCCCAAGGAACAGCTTTCGGAAAACCTCAAGGAGCAGCTCAACCGCGAGACCCAGGCGATCCTGAAGACGGCCATGGGGGAGGTCGAGGCGACCCTGAAGGCCGAGTGGGCGATCCTCGAGCGCTACGTCCGCGAGCTCCTGCTCAAAGACGAGCTCGATTACGACGAGATCGCGGCGATCTTCATGTCCCACGGCAAACCGCCCAAGATTCTGCCCCAGCCGGCGCCTCCGCTTCTCGATGGCTCCCCCGGCCAGTCCCCAGAAAGTAGTCCTTAGTTTTGTCTTTTTAAACGACTTTTTAATCGTCAAGAGTATTGACAAAATTAGAGCCGGCTGCTATAATTCTAATCGGGGAACGAGGGGGACTTATGCGCGTGATCAAGGAAAAATCGGCTTTTGCGGCTATATCGGAGCTAAGAACCCACCTGGATGAAGTGTTGAACCAAATCAAGCAAACCCCTGTCATCTTGGAGCGACATAACAAGCCCGTGGCGGTATTGGAGGATCCGAAGAGGTTTGAGGCGTTGCGCGAAACCCTGGAGGAAGCGGCGGACATCCTGCTTGCTCTCGAGGCCAAGCGGCGCGAGTCCGGCGTTTCCAAATCAAGCTATATCCCGCTGGAGGATATCGAAAGGCGCTTGCGGTGATTTGGCGGGTCCTGATCCATCCCCTTGTTCTGCGCGAAGATATCCCATCCTTGGACCCGGAGGCCAGGCGCCTCGTATTGGGGGCGATCCGCAAAAAAACTGACGCTCGCTCCAGAAGTCTATGGAGAGCCGTTGCGCAAGGAGCTTTTCGGCTATTGGAAACTACGTGTCGGAGACTTCCGTGTCGTTTATCGGATCGAAAGAAAGGAAGTGACCGTCCTGATTGTTAAGGTGGGGTTGCGCAGGGATCACCAGGTCTACGGCGGCATGCTGACCCGGCTCAAGAAACTGCTTTAACTCGAAAAAACTCCATCAAGCCAAAGGCCCCTTGACAAAGTAAGGGGGGGCCCTTACACTCAAAAAAGAGGGCTTTCTGTTGCTTCGATGTTACCGCACGACCTTATACTACTGACAGCGAGGTGATGCCCCGTGGCAACCAACGCGCCTGTTGAAACGAACCGCCGCGAGGAGCGGCGAAAAGCCGGTTTCCTGTCTTCCATCTTATCCAAGCTGGGCCTGGGCGGCGGCGCGGCGGGAGGCGGGGCCGTGGTCGGGACGACCGGCGGCGCCGGCGCCGCTTCGGGCGGCCTGGGCGCTTTATGGGGAGCCCTCTTGGCCACGAAGGCCGGCATCCTGGCCCTGGTCCTGGGCGCCACGACGGTCGCGGCCGGGGTCGGCTATTTTGTCAGCGGCCCATCGGTCCTCTCCGGCCTGGGCGCGCGCGCCGGGTTTCAAAGCATTCGATCGCTTTTCCCCGGACAACCCAGGGAGCGGGCGGCCGATTCCCGCAAGCCGGCGGCCGGCGGCGTTTCCGATTCTCTCCAGCAGTTCGTCGACGCCAACAAGGGGCAGTCCCCCAACCCGGACGCGGGCGCCTCCGGCGACGCAGCGGCGGGGGCCGGCGCTTCCGCGCCGGCCGACGCGGCGAGCGCCAACAATGAGAATCTTCCGGCCAACGTGAGCTCCCCGCAAATGGGCCGGCTCAAGCCTGGGCCTGGGTTCGGCGGCTCCGGTTCCGGCGGTTCGGGCGCCTCTTCGATGCTCGCCGCGGCTTCCGGGATCAATGCTGGGGGAGCGGGCGCCAATGCGGCGTACGGCTCTGCCAAGCTGGGCGGCGCGAGCGGTTTCGGCCAAGCCGGCGCGCGCTCCGCGGCGATAGGGCGATTCGGCTCGCGGGTCCCGGGAAGCCGTTCCGCCGCGGGCCAGGCCGTGGCGACGCGAGGCGTCGTGAGGGGAAACTTGGGCTCCGGCAACGTTTCGAGCGCGGGCTCCGGTCTCACTTACGACGGCGGCAAGGGAGCGGGGGGGATGATCGGCGGCGGGGCGGCC
>JACQPI010000033.1 GCA_016207585.1 Elusimicrobiota bacterium
AGTCGGGTTCAACCACCGCTTCCATCCGGCGTTTCTCAAGGCCCGCGAGATCGTCGATGCGCGAGGCCTCGGGCCTCTTTTATACATACGCGCCCGCTATGGCCATGGGGGCCGGCGAGGATACGAAAGGGAGTGGCGCGCGAACAAAAAGATATCCGGCGGCGGGGATCTCATCGACCAGGGCATCCACCTCATCGACCTCTCGCGCTGGTTTTTGGGGGAGTTCCGGCGAATCAACGGGCGCCTGGCCACCTATTTCTGGAAGATGCGCGTGGAGGACAACGCGTTCGTCTCGCTCGAGACGGCGCAAGGGCGCATCGCCTGGCTGCACGCGAGCTGGACCGAGTGGAAAAATGTTTTTTGCTTCGAGATATTCGGCCGCGGCGGCAAGCTCCAGGTCGACGGGCTCGGAGGCAGCTACGGGACCGAGCGCCTCACGCACTACCGCATGAAGCCCGAGATGGGCCCACCGGAAATCAGGACTTGGGAATTCTCCGGCGACGGCTCCTGGGGCGCGGAGTTTGCCGAGTTCGCCCGGGCCGTTGCGGAAAATCGGCAGCCGTCGGGAAACCTGTCGGACGCCGCGGCCGCGCTCAAGATTATTGACACCTTATATCGGAAAAATGGATAGTACCCCGCGAGTACGCCAATGATCATCACGCGCAGCCCGTTGCGGATCACCTTGGGCGGCGGCGGGACCGATCTCCCCTCCTACTACTCCAAACACGGAGGCTTCCTGATCGCGGCGGCCGTGGACAAGTTCGTCTACATCACCCTGCACCAAACGTTCGTCCCCGAGCTCATCGTCAAATACTCCAAGATGGAGCGCGTCGAACATTCCGAAGAGGTCCAACACCCCATCATCCGGGAAGCCCTCAGGCTGACCCAGACGCAGGGGGCCTATCTGGAGCTCGCCAGCATGGCCGACATCCCCGCCGGAACCGGCCTCGGGTCCTCTGGAAGCTTCACGACGGCGCTCCTGAAGGCCCTGCACGCGCACCACGACAACATCGTCCATCCCGAGGAGCTCGCCGAGCAGGCGTGCCGCATCGAGATCGATCTGCTCAAGGAACCGATCGGCAAGCAGGATCAGTACATCGCCGCTTACGGCGGGATTACGTGCTTCGAGTTCCATCCCGACGGCAAGGTCTCCGCCGCGCCGCTCAAAATGTCGCTGGAGACCCGCTACAACCTCGAGGATAACCTCCTCCTTTTTTTCACGGGCTACTCCCGCGACGCCTCGGAGGTCCTTCAAGAGCAGGACGCCAAGAGCAAGGAGGACGATTCCTCCATGATCCAGAACCTCCATGCCGTCAAGGACATGGCCTTGAGAAGCCGGCAAGCCTTCGAAAGCGGCGACCTGCGGCGCTTCGCCGAGATCATGAACGAGCACTGGCGGCACAAGAAGAAGCGCTCGCGGCGGATGTCCAATTCGCGGATCAACGAGTGGTACGATTTGGCGATGGAGAGCGGCGCCCTGGGCGGCAAGCTCATCGGCGCAGGCGGCGGTGGATTTTTGATGTTCTACTCCGAGGACAAGGTGCGGCTGCGCCATGCGATGATCCAAGCGGGGCTCAAGGAGGTCCGCTTCCGCTTCAACGCCTCGGGCACCGAGATCGTCTCGCGGTCGTGACGCCCCAACTGGTTCTCCTGGCGGGCGGCCTCGGCACGCGCCTGGGCGGACTTACGGCCTCAACGCCCAAGTCCCTGGTACGCGTGGCCGGAGAGCCGTTCATATTCCATCAGCTTCGCCTGCTCCAACGCGAGAAAATCGACCGTGTCATCCTGTGCGCGGGGCACCGAGGCGAGGACATTCGCCGGACGATCGGAGACGGGGCCCGCTTCGGACTGCGAATTTCCTATTGTTTCGACGGCGACACGCTCCTGGGAACCGGGGGCGCCCTGCGCCGCGCCCTGTCGCTCTTGGACGAGAGCTTCTGGACCCTCTACGGGGACAGCTATCTCGACGTTCCATTCGCGCCGATCGATCGGCATTTCTCGTCTCAAAAACGGCTTGGCCTGATGACCGTTTTTTGCAATAATAACCGTTGGGTACCGAGCAATATCCTGCTTCAAGACGGCCGGATCGTTCGCTACGACAAGGCAAAACCGACTCTCGAAATGCGACATATCGACTTCGGCCTCGGGCTGCTGCGCCGAGAGGCCCTGGCCCCGTGGAAGGACGGCGATGGTTTCGACCTCTCCGAGCTCCACCGGCGCCTGGTCGCCCAAGGGGAACTCCTGAGCTTCGAGACCTCGCAGCGGTTTTACGAGATCGGCACCCCGGAAGGCCTTCGAGAAACGGAAGCCCATATCCTAGCCAAGCGAAGAGCAAATGCCTAAAAGCGATTCGAAGGCCCCATCGACACGCCCTGGCGGGGTTCCCGCGTCAGATACGTCCGCCTACGTCGAGTCCTATCTCAAGGAGGCCTCCGAGATCGCCGACCGCCTCGACCGCGACCCCATCGCGAAGATGGTCGCCGTCCTCCTGAAGCTGCGGCAGGCTGGAGGGAGGCTGTTCATCCTGGGGGTCGGCGGCGGCGCCGGGAACGCGACCCACGCGGTCAACGATTTCAGGAAGATCAGCGACATCGAGGCCTACGCCCCCACCGACAACGTCGCCGAGCTCACCGCACGCGTCAACGACGACGGCTGGGAGTCCAGCTTCTCCAACTGGCTCAAGGTCAGCCGCCTGGGCCCGAGGGACGCGGTCCTCGTCTTCTCGGTCGGCGGAGGCAACCTCGAAAAGAAGATCAGCCTCAACATCGTCGGGGCGCTGAAACTCGCCAGGCAAGTCCAGGCCAGGATATTGGGGATCGTCGGCCGCGACGGCGGCTATACCGCCCAGGTGGCCGATGCCTGCGTCATCGTCCCGACGCTCAACCCGGAAACGGTGACCCCGCACGCCGAAGCCTTCCAGGCCGTCGTTTGGCACCTGATCGTTTCGCACCCCCTTTTGCAGGCCAATGCGATGAAATGGGAATCCATCCAGGAGAAATCATGCCGACACTGACAAAGCCTCAAAAAGCGACGCAACCTCACGCCGAGACGCCTTCCGCGGCGAAGCTCAAGGTCAAACGTTTCATGGACGGCGCCAACATCAACGATATGCGGGAGTGCTACCGGCAAGGCATCGTCCAAGGGTTCACGACGAACCCGTCCCTGATGCGCAAGGCGGCCATTACGGACTATGGGGCCTTCGCGCGCGAGGCCCTGGCGGCCATCCCCGACCTGCCGATTTCCTTCGAGGTCTTCTCGGACGACCCGGCCGGGATGGAGCGCGAGGCTCGCAAGATCGCGACGTGGGGACGCAACGTCTACGTCAAGATCCCCATCACGAACACCCAAGGCCGCTCCTGCGTCCCGCTGATTAGCGCGCTGTCCAAGGACGCCGTCCGCCTCAACGTCACGGCGATCCTCACCCTGGAGCAAGTCGCGGCAACCGCCGAGGCTCTCGACCCGAAAATCCCGAGCATCGTCTCGGTCTTCGCGGGGCGGATCGCCGATACGGGACGAGACCCCATGCCCCTCATGCGCGAGGCGGCGCAAATACTGAAGGCCAACAAGACCGCGGAACTCCTCTGGGCCAGCTCCCGGGAGCTCCTCAACATCTTCCAGGCCGAGGCCTGCCGCTGCCACATCATCACCGTGACGCCGGAAATCCTCAAGAAGCTTTCCACGATCGGCAAGGACTTGGGAGAGCTTTCGCTGGACACGGTGAAGATGTTCTACAAGGACGCGCAATCCGCCGGCTATAAGATTTGAAACGACGCGCCGTATTCCTGGACCGAGACGGGGTCCTGGTGGAGCCCGTCTACCGCGCGGACTCGAAGGCTCACGAACCGCCGCGCCGCGCGGAGGAGTTGGCGCTGACTCCGAGGGCCGTGGAGGCGCTTCGGGCCCTCCAAGGGGCCGATCACATCCTCCTGGTCGTCTCCAACCAGCCCGACGTCGCCAAGAACAAATGCGCGATGAGCGACCTGCGGCAGGTCCACCTGGCCCTCGAAGCTCGGCTTCAAGCCGAGAAGATCCGCATCGAAAGATTCTACTACTGCTACCACCATCCCGACGGCACGCATCCGCAATGGAGCCGAACCTGCGCTTGCCGCAAGCCGGGGAGCCTCCTGCTGGAGACGGCGGCTCGCGACTACGACCTGGACCTGGAGCGCTCCTGGATGATCGGCGACCGGGACTCCGACATCGAGTGCGCGCGCCGGGTCGGATCGAAGACCATCCTCGTCTCCCACCCGCACTCCCAAGAATACCGGCACGGCGCGCGGGCCGATTTCGAGGCCCGGGACGTCCTGGAGGCGGCTCAGATCGTCCTGCGCCGCTGCGCGGCCTGAGCGCGCATGATCGACATCCTCGTCATCGCGCCGCGCTACGGCACCATCGACCGGGGAATGGAGAGTTTCTTCCCGCAGTTCATGTCGCGTTTCGACCCCTCCCGGTTTCGATTCACCGTGCTGTCGGCCCCTCACGGCCTCCCGCCCTCGGACCGGATCCGGTTCGTCCAACGCCCGACCCTGCGGCGCGAGATCGGGGTCCGGCTCTACCGCATCAAGCCTCTCGGCCGGCTGCTCAAGCTCTTGAAATTCAAGACCGAGACGCACCTCGAATCCTTTTTTCTGATGCTGGCGAGCGCGCCCTATCTTCTGCGGCATTCTTTCGACATCGTCATGCCCTCCGGCGGCCCCTGGACCTACGTGTTCGCCGCCCGGCTCTGCGGCGCCCGCGCCAGGATCGTCTCCCTGGGGCACGCGGGACCGTCCCGCTCGGAGCTCGTGCGAAGCGACCTTTTCATCGCCATCACCCCGGCCGATGAGGAGGAGGCCAAGCGAATATGGCATCCCATCGCGACGCAAGTGATCCCCAGCGCGACGGATGTCTCGCGTTTCGGCGCCGCCGGGCCTCGGCCGAACCGAAAACCCAAGGTCATCCTCTGCGTCGCGGCGCTGGAGGCCTTCAAGCGCCACGACCTGCTTTTTGACGCCGCCGAGGTTTTAGGGGAGATGGGCGAGGACGTGATCGTCCTATGCCACGGGCGCGGCCCCCACAAAGCGCGTTTGATGCGGCATCCCTTATATCTAAAGGGCAAGGTCCGCATCGACGAATCGCGGCTTCCAGACGTAGCCCGTTGCTACGAGGAGGCGGACGTCTTCAGCCTCGCCTCGCCGGAGGAGACCTTCGGGCTCGTCTTCACGGAGGCCCTCGCCTGCGGGCTCAACGTCGTCGCCCACGACGCCCCGCGCCAACGCTTCGTGGTCGGCGAGTCCGGTTTTTTCTGCGATGTATTCAACCGCCAAGCGTACGCCGAGGCGCTCCGAAACGCCCTGAATACCGGCCGGCGCGAGCAAAACGTCGCCCAAGCGAAGCGCTTCGATTTCAGCGCGGCCATCCCGCGCTATGAAGCGCTGTTCGAAAGCCTGGCCGCAAGCGCTGGCCGCCCGGCCCTGACGGCGACGGGAGGGGCCTAGAACACGATGGCGAGTCTCTTCGACGCCCGATTTACGCTCGTGGATATCGGCGCGGCCGGCGGGGCGCACCCCCGCTGGGGAGCCTTCGGCAATATCGAGATCGTCGGTTTCGAGCCCTTCGAGGCGGAATTCCGAAAATTGAAAAATTCCAAGAACAGGCGCTGGCTCAACATCGGCCTCCACCAGGACCCGGGGACCTACCCCCTCCATATCACCCGCTATCCGACGAACGTCTCGCTGCTGGAACCGAACCGGGATGTGTTGTCCAACCTGCAATTTCCAATCGAGGATTTTGACGTCCTGCGCTCCGTCCCCATCCCTTGTGATTCTTTAGACAACGTCTGCCGCGAGCACGGCCTGCGGCCCCATGCCCTGAAGATAGACACGCAGGGTTCCGAGCTTTTCATCCTTCGGGGCGCCCGGCGGACGCTTGAGACTTCCGTGTTCTCGGTCGAGGTGGAGGTCGAATTCATACCGGCCTATAAGAACCAACCCCTGTTCCACGAGGTGCACGACTTCCTGACGTCCACGGGCTTTCTCCTCATGGACTTGGGGAACCGCCTCCATGTCAAGGGTCGCCAGGCGGAGGGTCTCGGCGGCCCCAAGAGCCACTGGGTCACGGCCGACGCCCTCTATTTCAAGGCGTTGGGCCCCCTGGAACGCAGCCTGTCGTCCAAGGACGCCTCACTCGAAA
>JACQPI010000034.1 GCA_016207585.1 Elusimicrobiota bacterium
CCGACGCTTCGCGTCGGCCGGTTGCGCCCGGCCAAACGGCCTGCCGGGCGCTCGTTTCATGACATGAGAAATGGAGCGAGGTTGCCGGCGTGTACGATTATGGGACGCTATTGAACCTTCGGAGGGGGACCTGAGATATCACGAGGCGGCGGCCCGGCCCCTGCGCCGGAAGCTGCTCGGCTGGTACCGGCTCCGGCGCAGGAGGCTCCCCTGGCGCGAGCGGCCCTCCCCCTACCGCACCTGGGTCTCGGAGATCATGCTCCAGCAGACCCAGGTCTCGACGGTTCTTCCTTACTACGCGCGTTTCCTCCGACGTTTCCCGGACGTCCGGGCTCTCGCGGACGCGCCCGGGGAGGAGGTGCTGCGGTTCTGGGCGGGCCTCGGCTACTACTCCAGGGCCCGCAACCTCCACCGGGCCGCGCGGATCGTCGCGCGGGAGCGCGGCGGGCGCTTCCCGGACTCCCTGGGGGAGGCGCTGGCCCTCCCCGGGATCGGCCGCTACACCGCGGGCGCCATCCTCTCCATCGCCTTCGGCAAGCCCTTCCCGGTGCTCGACGGGAACGTCGCCCGGGCGCTCAGCCGGCTCTTCGCCGTGCGCGGGAACGCGAGGACCGGGCCGGTCCGAAAGAGGCTCTGGACCCTGGCGGAGCGGCTCCTCGACAAGAAGCGCCCCGGCGACTGGAACCAGGCGCTCATGGAGCTCGGCGCCTTGCTCTGCGTCCCGGAGTCCCCCCGCTGCGGGAACTGCCCGGTCTCCGCTCATTGCGCGGCCTTCAAGCGGAATCTCCAGGACCGGCTGCCCGAGACCGGCCCGAAGCGCGCGCCCGTCCCCCTCGCCTGGACCTGCCTCCGGATCGAGAAGGACGGCAAGGTCCTGCTGCATAAGCGGCCCGAGTCGGAACGGTTCCTCCCGGGCCATTGGGGCCTGCCGGAGGCGAGGCACGCGGGGCGAAACGGCATTCCCGGCGAAACGCTGGGCACGGTGCGCCACGGCATCACCCATCACAAGATCGCCATGGAGGTCCGACGCGCCTCCCCGCCCCGGGAGGGGCTCCCTCCGAACTGCCGGTGGGTCCGCAAGCGGGAGCTCGGAAGATACCTCGTCTCCTCCCTCTGGCTGAAGGCCGCCCGGCTGGTCCCGTGACCGACTCATAACCGCCGCTTTGGTCGTTCGATTTCTACTTCCGGCCGGATAGAATGGTCTCCAGCGCTTCATGAAAAGAGCCTCTTAAAACGCTCGGCTATAACGTTTTCGAGCTCTTGGCGCTTTGACGGATTGAGTTCCGAGAAAATGGCCAGTTCGCGGAACTTCTCCTGGGCGTTCTTCATCTTCTCGAAGCTGTTGGTCGTGGCCTTGGGGTCTATCTTGAGATAGACGGCGAACCTCTCAAAGTCGGAGCGCTTAAGCTTGTTCCTCTTGGCGCCGATCGTCAACGCTGAGTCTGTCTCTCTCTTGAAGTAGACCTTCGAGGAGACGAAGTCGTAGGCCGGCGCCAGCGAGGCCTTCTTGTCGCGGATGAGGAAAGCCCAGTTCTTGAGGTGCATGTCTCCGTTGCCGATGAGGAAGCAGAAGAGAACGCGCTCGAAGAAGTCGATCGTGTCCAAGCCGACGTTTTCCGCGTGAGAGCGAATCGCTTTGCCGATGCTCTCCAGCGAGCCCTCGTACTTATCGGTCGAGCCAAGGAGCTGATACATCGTCTCGCTCTGGATCTTGCCGCCGTCCTCGGTCCGGTCGAAGCGCTTGATGACGTAGCAGAGGCGTCCGTCCGCCAGAGGAAACAATCCGTGCGGAGGGACGTCCATGCCGATGGTCTCGGCCATGACCATGCAGACGTTTTCCATGGCCGGCAGATCGGGGTATTCGTTCGGCTCCGGCTTCAGGATATGAGTGCTGCCGGTGGGCGCGAACTCGAGCTCGCCGGAGTCCTTGTTCAGCCGGACCAACGCCTTGGCCTGGACGCCCGAGATTGACATGTGATCCTTGGACGTCGTGACCTTCTCCGGCAAGTCCTTGGCGACGAACGCAATCTTGGGGGCGGTTGCCTTGCCCCAAAGCGCCTTCAAGCACTTGGGATGGCGGCGCCCTTCTTCTTCGAACGGCTGCTCGCAGCAGAGGCATCTATTCGCCATGACTCTCCTTGTCGGCGGGGCGGATACTGATGGCGCCGACCGGGTCCTTGCCCGTGTGCAGCAGCAAGTGGAACTTGTCGTTCTTGTCGATCTTCGCGGAGGTGCATGTCAGTTCGAGCAGCCAGCCCTCGGGCAGTAGCCCGTCAAAGAAGGGAAAGAGCGAGGGCGATTCGTATGGCGTCTCGGTCAACGGCATGGCGAGGCTGATCGGCATCGCGTCCGGATCGCGCAGGTATTCAGGTTTATAGGCAAACTCGTAACCGGCCGGCTTCTTGATGAGCTCGCCGGCTTCTTTGTCTCCGCAGAAGACGAGGGCGCGTTCCTCTTGTTTTTCCATCAGGCCTCATCGCGCGGCAGATCAATCGGTCCGAGACACTTCCCAAAGAGGAAGAGAACCTTGTTGATCGTGTCGGTTCTCAGCGATGCCTTGCCCTGTTCCAGGTCGCGAATGAAGCGTAGGCCGACCCCGGCCTTTGCCGCGAGTTGATGTTGCGTGAGGCCGGCGCTCCTTCGTTTCTCTTTGACGAGATCAGCTATCGGGTTCTTTTTCATTGGTGTTGATTATCCCCGATCGGACGCAATCAGTATTTGCACACTGATAAATAGGCTGGATCGGGTATAGTCGCTTGAATATTGTACCCGATAACGCCCTTTTGTCAAGGCTCGGCCGCAGTTTATACCCGATAGCGCCTGCACCAGCCGTGTGAGTCGAGTGCAGTATCCTGGGCCTTTAGACGGACCCCGAAGAGGGCTGAAAGACGTCGCTCCGATAGGACCAACGACCGTTACGCGGAAAGCGCCGCGACGGTATAATCACCCCATGACCTGGAGAGCCGCGGCGGGGCTTCTACTCTCCTGCGCCGCCCTGGCCCAGGCGCGACCCGGAGCGCCCGGACAGGCCCTCTTTTTCTCGGTGGAAGAAAGGCTCCCCGACCTGTACGCCGCCTCCGGCCAGGGGGTCCGGCTCGACGCCCGGAGGACCGGCTTTCCCCCCTTCGCCCGGTACGAGGTGACGGGGACGTTCCTGGGGCAGAGCTTCGACCCCTCCAAGCCCCTGACGCTCCGGCGCGAGGACTTCGGGGGCTCCTCCAAGGTCCTCGTCGAGGGGCCGGAGATCCTGGCCTCCTTCGAGGCGGTCCGTGGCTTCGACGAGACGCGAGTCGAGCTCAAGCCGGGGCCGGGCTTCAAGCCGGAACTGGCCGCGGCGCTGGCAGGGATTCTGGACCTCATTGGGGAACTCCGCGGGCCCGGCGGCAGGCCGTTCTCCTCCACGCCGAGCTCCTTCTCGGAGACGGGGACCGCCGGTTCCCCCGCCCCAGCCGCCGGCGGAAATGCTCCGGCCGGCGGGCTCTCCTACCGTTTCCGGGAGGCCGGAGCCGCGGAGTTCTTCTACGCCGAGGGCCGCGACATGAGCCTCCGGATCGAGCGGCGGCCCCTGGGGAGCGTCGCGCGCTACGAGGCGCTCGGCCGCGCCTTCGGGCGGGACTTCGGGTACGGCAAGGACCCGCTCATGGTGGAGTTGGACGGGAATTTCCTCGGCCCCCGCGGCTACCGGATCGAGGGCCAGGGCATCCGGCTGCAGGCCCGCGACGACGCCTTCGGAGGCAGGCGCAGGCTCGAGTTCAGCGGGACCCTGGGCGCCGACGCCGGGTTGGCGCTGTTCTCCATCAGCCTCGCGAGGCACATTTTGTCGAGGTAGAGGATCGGTCTTAAAAGGAGGACCCTAAAATGAAAGGCACCCTATGGACGCTGGGCCTCGCCCTGCTGGCTGCGGCGCCGGCGACGGCGCGGCAAACCTTGAGGGAGGAGCTGGAGCGCTACATCCCCCTGGAGGAATTCGACCTGCCGGAAGGCCTCGCGCCGGGCCCGGCGATCGGCGAGCCGCCGGCCTTGAGCCCGCGGGCTACCCCCATGGAGGAGTTCGAGCCGGAGGAGGTCCGGGCGGGCCGCGGCGGGCCGCCTCCCGGCCGGGAGTGGCAGGTGGTGCCGCTCTACGTCAAGGACCACCTCGAGCGCCTCCTTTATTCCTCCTCGTCGAAGCCCGAATTCAAGGCTAAGGCGGACCGCTATTTCAAGGAGATGGAGAACAACCCGTTCAAGCCCGTCATCCGGCGGTTTGAGAAGTTCACGGACCTGCTCTACGGCAGATACCCCTCCTACGGGGAATTCAAGGAGAAGATGGAGGGACTGCTGGGGGACGTGATGCGCATGACCGTCGCCTTCGGCGAGCAGGAGCGGTTCCTGGCCGAGTTCGACAAGCTGCTCTCAGATCTCGAGAAAATCTAGGCGCCGGGCTCGCTGCCCTGCTCAGGAAAGGCTCTCCAGCGTCTCCAACAGCCGCCGCCGCTTCGCCAGATGCTGCCGGCACAGGTCCCGAGCCTTGCGGACCTCCTCGGGCGGCGCCCGGCGCACGAAGTCCTGGTTCGCCAGCCGCGCCTGAAGCCCCTTGAGTTGGGCGTCGAGGTCGGCCGCTTCCTTGCCGAGCCGGGCCCGCTCCTTCCGGAAATCGATCACCCCCTCCAGGGGGAG
>JACQPI010000026.1 GCA_016207585.1 Elusimicrobiota bacterium
AATCCGGACTTTTCTGAGGCCGCGTGGCATCAGCCACAAACCTACCATTTTGGTAGGTTTGTGGACAGGCCGGTTTATCGTCGGAAAACATGGTCAAGTTAGCCGTGATTCAGGAATTGAATACCCTAAAACGAGCGTGGCCGGAATACCAAGAAAATACCCGAAAAATCGCCGCGCGCTGGGAGGCGATGGTCAAAGAACAAAAAAACCTAGAATAGAAGTTGGGAAAAAAGAAGACCGCCTATCACGCTAGGATCCCATCACCTCCCCCATCCAGATCAATATTCCGACAGCGGCAGGATAAACTCGCGAAGCGTCCCGGGATGGTAGTCCTCTTTATAGATAGATTTGGAGCTGCGCTTGATCCGCAGGGTCAGGACGCGCGCCAGACGACCCGCCTGCACGTCGGAATCGGAATCTCCGAAGAAAAGAACATGGTTTCCCTGCGCAAGGGCCGCCGAGCGCGCCTTCGGATCCGACGCGAAAACGAATTTCGAAACGAGCCGCCGCCACTCCTTTTTGAGAGGCTCCCCTCCCTCGGGCGGCCGCGCGGCCAAGACCGTGACGCGGAAGCCGAAAATTCGCAGCGCCCATGCGAGGGCGTTGGTCACGATCTTCGGCTTTTCCAGATCGTAGTTTTGATTGGCGTTCGCCCAGAACTGCGGGGAGAACGCCTGTGCTCCCGTTTGGAAGGATTTTTGAAACGCCGGGGTCGAAAAAACCAGCGTATCGTCGTAATCGAACGCCACACGGAACTTGCCGATCGTAACAAGGCTGAAAATCAAGCCCCAAACCATCATGTAGGTTACCGCCGTCTTCGTGAAAGACCAGCCTTTCTGCACCTTCGCCTGAACGGCCTTGAGCGCGGTCATGATCTATTCTTTGTTAATCCTCCTTCCCAACGGAACCTGGACCGGAGAATGCTGCGTCGCGCACCACGCGAGGACGTCGCGAATCAACATGCCCGTGTTTTCAGCGTTCGTCCCGGCCGAGAACGCCGTATAGCCGTCCCCTCCCTGGACCAGGAAATCGGGCGCGGCCAATGTATAGGTCGCGCTGGAAATGAGCGGGGCCTCGGCCACCTTCACCGTGCGAACCCGATTTCCGAACGACGCGGACGGTTCATAAGAAAATCTCAACCCCGAAACCTGGATCATCCCCGCTCCCCCGCTCACTCCTCGCTCCAAGAGGCGCAAGAGATCGGCCCCGGCAAGGCGCAGCGTCACGACGGCGTTATCGAAGGGCATGATCTGAAACAACCGCCGCAGCGTGATGGGACCCGCTGGAAGGTTGGCCCGTATACCCCCTGAATTTTGGAAAGCGATCTGGGTCTCGGCCCACTCCCGGGTGCAATCCGTCATCCAGTCCCCCAACGCGGATTCCGCGGTTCGGCTCGTGACGAGCGTTTGGGTCGCGGTCCCCACGACCACCTCCACCGCGCGGCCGACCCATTCCTCATGCCGTTTCACGATCGCGGCTACCTCTCCGGCCTCCCCGACGTCGTCCACCCACAAAGGAATCAACGTCCCCGTCGACCGGATCACGCGCCGCGTGGACGGATCCACTTCGATGACCACCTTCCCAACGTGGGTCAGGTAGGAACCCGCCTGAGCGAGCCAACCCTTCGAGCCTGCGATGAGCTCCGTGTGTCGATAATGGGTATGGCCCCCAAGAATCATATCGATCCCGGGAACCTCCGACGCCAGAAACCGATCTCCCTCAAATGGAGCTCTTTCCGGAGTTTCCAAACCGACATGCGTCAGCGCGATAATGACGGTGGCCCCCCGTTTTCGAAGTTCGCCAACGGCGTCGCGCGCTTCATCCACTTCCCGGCGAAAAGAGAGCCCGGCGATATTTTTAGCGAAACTCAGCTGCCTCATGCGGGTCGTCAGCAAACCGAATATCCCCACGCGCACACCGGCGACCGTCTTGATGAGGTACGGCTTCAGATATCGCCGCCGCCCCTCGTAGACATTGGCGCCCAAAACGGGGGCTCGAAATGCCCGGACCAATCGCCTCAAGTTGTCTTTTCCCAAATCGAAATCGTGGTTTCCCGGCGCGATCGCGTCGTAGCCTAGGGCGTTCATGCAGTCGACGACCGCATCCCCCCTCGTCAAAGTTCCCTCCGGAGTTCCCTGAAACCAATCCCCGGAATCCAGCAGCAGCTTGGGCCCCGTCTCGCCGCGGACCACGCTGGCCAGCGCCGCCATCCCGCCGATCCGGCGATCGCCGGCATCCTCGGGGCCGCGGGCGGAGATTCCCACCGGTCGCGCCTGAATCCAGCCGTGTATGTCGTTGGTATGAAAGATCGTAATCTTGACATTCCCACGGTCCGGGGAGCTCGATGCCCGCGCCGGGAACGCAGCGGCGAAGAAAACACCCAAAAACAATACCGACCGAACAGCCACCGTCAAATGAGTTCGCCGTCTCATATCCCCTGCACGACAAAACTCTCGATGATATCCGCCGCCTCGTCCGCCCGGTGCGCGGCATCGGAAAAATGGCGGTATACGGCTCTTATCTTGAGCCTTTTCAATACCTCCGGATGCCCCAGGACGAGGCGTTCTCCTTCCCGGAAGAAACGAAATACCTGGCGGTTCGCCTTCTTGGCGCGAACCACGCATTCCGAGGATCCGCTCGGCATGGACCGGCTCTGTTTCCAAGCCGCAGCCAAACTGTCGCACGACTCGCAAGAGGAATTCGCCATTTTCCGCAGAAATTCATCCGTATCCACCCGATACCACAACATCTCCTCTACGATGGCCCTCGCAGTCCCCGACAAATCCTCCATCATCCGCCCCAAACGGAAAAGATCGACTCGAAGCTGGCCTCGCAGGCTCCGCGCCCCAGAATCGCCCTCGATAAATTCCTCCATCTGCCGGAACCAAACACCGGCCGAACGAACGACATCGTTGAAATGCCGCCCTTCCTGCAAGGAGGGGGCCCCTATGAAGGTCCGCATGGCGAAAAAGCCGTCGCGAGCCGACCGGAGTTGCCCTCCCAGCAGTTGGTGCAGGCGCGTCGGAATCGCCACCAAGGATATCCTATCATTTTAAGGCCGGGTGGCTCCCATGGTTACATTTTAGATTGCTGAGCGCGGGCCCTGAGCGCGGGCCCTTGCGCAAAACCGAAAAACTCTCTACACTTACAGCGTATGGACTCGCGGCCCAGCCGCTCTTCCGGCGCGCGCGCCGTGCTATGCGGCTCCTTCTTGGGGGCGACGCTGCTGTTGTTCGGTTGCATCCCCAACGAGGAAGACGTGCAGATCCCGGATGTGGACAATCCTTTCGCAAACTGCCTCGCGGTAGGAAAAAAATGCGGAGGGCAAAATCTATGCTGCTCGGGAACTATTTGCAAGGGCGGGGAGTGCCGCCAGGACCCGACATGCATAGGATCCGGCGGACATTGCATCACCAGCGCGGATTGTTGCGGTCTGGCGACGTGCAAGAACACCGTCTGTACGACCGGTTTTGAATGCCGCGATTTGGGGCAGCACTGCGATACCAGCGCGGACTGTTGCGGCGCCGGGCTTTGCCGTGAGGGCGCCTGCCATTAGATTAGATTTCTTCCAGCCAAAGACCCAGGACAATAATTCTAAAGAAGAGCCCGGCGTCCCCCTCAGGAGCTCCTTGCGTCAGCAGACGCCGCATCGTACGCAGACGCTCGATGTCCAGGAACCCTTGCCGGCTTAGCTTCGATTCCACGAGCAGCTCGTCTATCCTGCGGTGTCCGCTTCCACGAACCCATTCTTCCCACGGCACTACAAAGCCGTGCTTGCGCCGCCACGCGATTTCCGGGGGCAGGAATCTCGCCGCGACGCGGCGCAACAAATATTTGCCTTTGAGCCGCCTCAATTTCAGATTTTCGGGAAGGCCCTCGGCGAACCCGACGACTCCCGGATCCAAATAGGGCACGCGCGCCTCCAGGGAGGCGCGCATCGTCGCCTTGTCCACCTTCATAAGGAGCGCGTCGCACAGGACCGTGCGCAGGTCAAAGAGCTGGGCCCGCCCCAGGGAATGCGGCCGATCCAATTCGCCGGGGTCGAACCAAGGCGTCCAGGCCCGCACGCCGCCTTGCTCCCAGAACTCCGGGCGGCAGATTTCTTTCAAGGAGAGGCGGCTGCAGTGGCTGCGGGTCCGCGCCCAGTCCCGCACCGTCGCCATCGGCACCGCCGCGTATTCCCGTCCACGAGCGAACGTCCGCAGCAGCGCCGCGGCGCCGGCCGCCAAGGGCCGGGGCAGCGCCTGGATGCGTCCGGACCAATAGGACGCCTTGTACCGCGCGTACCCCGCGAACAACTCGTCGGCTCCCTCTCCGGTCAGGACGACCTTCACGGATTCCCGCGCGAACCGCGCGAGCAGGAACGTCGGAAGAATCGCCGAGTCCGCGATGGGTTCGTCCAGAGACGGCACCAGGTCCTCGACGCGGTCCAAAACGTCGGCCGGAAGAATCAGCTCGTGATGGTCGGTGCCGAGATGTCGCGCCACGCGGCGGGCGTGCGCGGACTCATCCAAGCCGCTTCGTACTCCCGAAAAACCGATGGTGAACGTCGGGATCCGCCGGCCCAACTCGCGGCGCATCAAGGACGCGATCAGACTGGAATCGACCCCTCCGCTCAAGAAGGCTCCGACCGGGACATCGCTCAAAAGCTGGCGGCGCACCGCGGCGGCAAGCCTGCTTTCGAGCCCCCGCGCCGCGTCCTCCACTCCCGTGCCGTCAAACTCAGATGCGCCGTTAGCTCGCCCCGGGAACTCGTCTCCGATGTTTATGTACGGTTCCACTCGCATCCCGTCCGCGTCGAGCGCCAAGAAGTGTCCCGGAGGAAGCTTCCGGACTCCGGCCAAGATGGTCCGAGGCGCATGAACGAAGCCATGCTCCAAATATTCCATCACGGCGCCCGGGTCGAGCGCCTCGGGAACGCCTCCCGCCAGCAGGGCTCTGAGTTCCGAAGCGAACACCAGCCTCCCTCCGCCGCCGAGCCAATAGTAGAAGGGCTTGACGCCGACCGGGTCTCGCGCCAAAAGGAGCCTGCGCCTGCCACGGTCCCAGAGGGCGACCGCAAACATTCCGTTGAGCCGCCTCAACAGGACTGCCGGGTCGGAATTTTGTTCGTAGAGATGAAGGATAGTCTCCGTATCGGATCGAGTCCGGTAGGCCGCTCCGGACGCCTCCAACTCCGAACGAAGCTCGGGGTGGTTGTATATCTCTCCGTTAAAAATGATCGTCAGGCGGCCATCCGCCGACCGCATCGGCTGGTGCCCGCCCTCCAAGTCCAGGATCGACAATCGCCGGAAGCCGAACGCGACCGGCCCTTCGCTCCAAAACCCGGAATCGTCCGGCCCGCGGTGGGCCAAAGCCTCCCGCATCGCGAGGAGAGCGTCGTTGCCGCCGGCGGCCGACCCCTCCCCGGGATCGTAGAGCCCGCATATTCCGCACATCGTCTTATTTCCGAGCGCCGCAAGCGGCCGCCTTATCCTGGAATCTCTGGGCGTCCTCCCACATCGCGATATTATTGAAATAAACGTAGGCGAAAGAGCCCTGGCAGCGCTCCAGGAGGTCGTTGAGCTCTTCATCGGTGTAGCGGAAGCTCCTTCTGATCCGGGCTCCTTCGAGCCGCCCCTGAAGACGGAAGTACTTGACCCCGGGACGAACCATTCCCACCATCAATGGGTCCATTCCATGGACAAGGCCGAGGTCCGCGCATACCCTGGCGATCAAGGGAGGCCTCCACGAGTTGCCGGCGGGCTCCCACACGAATTGGATCGGCCCACGCACCAAACTCTTAAAAAACCGGTACATGTTCCTCAGATGGTCGGCGCTCGGGTAAAAGCTTGTCGGGGTCTGAAACACGAGGAATTTCGGCTTCAACGCCTGCGCCACCCGGCAGGTCGCCTCCCAGGCGGCGATCGTTTCGTCGTTCGGTTTAAAATGCCCGCAGCGCTCCCGAACTTTCACCGGGACCTGCCGGGAGAGCCGCCGGTACGTCGGGCTGGAAGGGGGATGTGTGATGAGCTGCCACGCCCTCATCGAGTATTCGAACTGCCGGGGCGCTTCCTGCCTCCAACGCTGCGCCGTTTCGAGCCGTGGAAGATTAAAAAACGTGGAGTCGATCTCGACGGTTTGGAAATGTTTGAAATAGGCGCCGCGGCCCACCGGAAAGCCGCCGCAGCCGATCCGAATCAGCGAGGCCGTCACCTACCCTCTAATGCTCGACCAGGAGGACGCTGGAACCCGTCCTGCGTCCGCAGCGGCCGCGCTCGCATCGAGCGGACCGCAGAAAGCGTCCGATGCGGCGGACCGCCTCCTCGATTCGGGACTTGTCCTCGACCAAGGCGAAGCGGACATAGCCCTCTCCAAAAGGGCCGAAGCCGATGCCCGGAGCGACCACGACCCCTTCCTGAAGGAGCAACCGCTCAGCGAAACGAAACGAGCCGCCGCGACGAAACGGCTCCGGCAAATGGCCCCAGACGTACATCGTCGCCCGCGGCGTCGGGACGGTCCAGCCCACCTCGCGCAGGCTCGCCACGAGGACATCGCGCCGTTCGCGATAGGTTTGGGTAATCTTAGAGACGTAATCCTGCGAGCCCTCCAAAGCCGACACGGCCGCGTTTTGAATGAAGCCGGGTATGCCGTAATCCAAAAAAGACTTGAACTTGTAGAGATTGCCCAGAACTTCCGCGTTGCCGACCGCGAAGGCGATCCGCCAGCCCGCCATCGAATAGGTCTTGGAAAAGGAATGAAACTCCACCCCATATTTCCGCGCCTGCGGAAGCTGGAGGAACGAAGGCGCGCGGTAACCGTCGAAAGCGAGCTCGGAGTAGGCGTTGTCATGGGCGACGAGGCAGCCGTTCTTCTTCGCAAAATGAGCGCACCGATCGAACAACGCCAGGTCCTCGACGACCGCGCCGGTCGGGTTGTTCGGATAATTGACGAGGAGCACCTTCGCCTTGCGTGCGACGGCGGTCGGAACGGCGTCGAGATCCGGCAGGAAGCGGCTTTCCTCCTTCAGGGGCATCAGATGCACCTTGGTGCCGGTCAAGAGCGTTGCGTTGTAATGCACGGGGTAGCAGGGGCTGGGAATCAGCGCGTAGTCTTTCGGGGTCAGGTACGTGAAGAAAAGATGCGCCAAACCTTCCTTGGACCCCAAAAGCGGCAGCACCTCGCGCCCTGGATCCAGCGTGACCTGGAACCTCCGGTGATACCAAGCCGCGATAGCCTCCCGCAAACGCGCCAAGCCCTTTGTCTGTGGATACCGATGAGTGCTGGTATCCTCGCGGACCGAGCGGCATAGCGCTTCCACCACGTGGGCGGGAGTCGGCTGGTCGGGATTTCCCATCCCCAAATCGATCAGCTGGAGCCCGCGGCGGACCGCCTCCTCCTTGACCGAGTTGAGCTTGACGAACAGGTACGGCGGCAGATCGGTGAGCGCCTTGGAGCATTCCGGCAGCATAAATCCTCCTATCGGAACGGATCGAATTCCGAAGATTCTCTTTCCCGCCGCAACGTTTCCGGCACGAAGCGTGAATACCGGAATAGATACCACGAAAGCGCCGCGCAAGCGGCCCCGTAAACCACCTCGAAAGCCGCATACCGCTTCCATTGGGCGCGGGAGACAAAAGCCCAGGCGGTCGGAGCGTACAGATTCGACTCGGGCTCACCCACCGTCAAATCGTAGAAGCCCTTGAGGACCACGAGTCCGCCCCAAGCGACGAACACCCATCCGCAAAAGCGTACGAGCCCTCGTATCTTGATGGTTTCCACTTGTGTTACCGTGGCTCCCGGCGCCGAACGCGCCGGGAGGCAAGCTTCCGGATCGTGAGTTAGCGCTTGGAGTACTGGAAGCGCTTGCGCGCCTTGGGTCGGCCCGGCTTTTTCCTTTCGACCATGCGCGGGTCTCGAGTAAGCCAACCCTCTTTGCGCATCGTGCGCTTGAGTGGTTCGCTGATTTTGGACAGAGCGCGGGCGATGCCGTGGCGGGCCGCCTGCGCTTGACCGGTGAGCCCGCCTCCCTGGACCTTGACATAGGCGTCGTAGCCCGAAGCGCCGTCCACCTTGAAAGGAGAGAGCACCTCCGCGCGGTAGCGGTCATGCCCGCGGAAAAAGTTGTCGAGAGGCTGACCGTTCATGGTGACCTTTCCCTCTCCCTGAGGGATGAGCCGCACCTGCGCGATCGATGTTTTCCGACGGCCGGTCGCCCAAATCCAATCT
>JACQPI010000037.1 GCA_016207585.1 Elusimicrobiota bacterium
CGAAATGGGTGACGCGGCCTTCGCAGTCGCGCCATATCTCGGGCCCGGTCGTTTCGTAGTGCGCCCGAGGATTCTCGGGGTTGGCGTATTGGTTGGGATAGAACGCGTTGGGAATCTCCTTCGCCAGCGCCTTGGCGACCGAATAGTAGGAGCGCGGGTCCTCGGGCTCCACCGCGGTCGGGCAGACGATGACCTCCGCCCCCAAGGCCTTGAGGAGGTTGATCTTCTCCCGCGACTGCTTGTCCGTGATCGTGAAGACGATCTTGTACCCGCGCAACGCGGCCACGAGGGCCAGTCCGATGCCCGTGTTGCCCGAGGTCCCCTCGATGATCGTCCCGCCGGGCTTCAAGAGCCCGCGGCGCTCCGCCTCATCGATCATCGAGGTCGCGATGCGGTCCTTGACGCTGCCTCCGGGATTGAAAAACTCGACCTTGGCGTAAATTTCCGGCTTAAGCCCCTCCGCGATACGATTGAGCCGCACCAGGGGCGTGTTTCCGATCGTCTCCAGGATATTGTTGTAGCGCACGATTGCCTCCGAAAGGGCTTTTTAAAACTCGCGGCGCGCCGTCAGCGCGCACGAGAGGGTCCGCTCGTCGATATAATCCAGATCTCCGCCCAGCGGGACCCCCTGGGCGATTCGGGTTATCTTGACCGGCCACCGGCGCAGGGTCTCGGCCAGGTAAAGAGCCGTCGCCTCCCCCTCCGTGTCGAGGTCGGTGGCGAGGATCACCTCCCGCACCGAAACGCCTCCGTTTCCCGCGCTGCCCAAGCGCTCGAAGAGCTCGCGCACGCGCAGGGCCTGGGGCCCCACGCCATCCAAAGGGGAGAGGGCGCCGTGCAGGACGTGGTAGAGGCCCTGGTAGCTCCCAGAGCGCTCGATCGCGCGGACGTCCCACGGGTCCTCCACGACGCACACGAGACCGGCGTCGCGGCCGGGATCCCCGCACAACGAGCAGAGGGCCGACTCCGAATAGTCGAAGCAGCGCGAACAGGTCCGGATGCGCTCCTTGGCCTCCCGCAGCGCCGCGACGAGCGCCTCCGTCTCGGGCTCGGAGGCGCGAAAAAGGTGCAGGGCCAGGCGCTGCGCCTGCTTCGGGCCCACCCCCGGCAGGCGCCTGAGGTTCGCGATGAGCTTATCGAGGCTTTTCATTTTTTCTTGATGCGCCGCACGCGGCCCGGGAAGACGTCCAGGACCTTTTTGACATCGGGGTCCTCCACCGGGGCTTGCTCCGGGTCCTTCCAGCGAGGCTCGGGCTCGTCGCCCGCGGAGGGCTCGCCGGAGGCTCGCTCCCCGACCGGGCCAACCGCGAAGTCCAGGCGGACCGGGCGCCCTACCGCCTCGCGGATTTTATCCTCCAGGAACTTCTGATGATTCTTGGCGCGCTCCGCGCTGAACGATCTTCGGAATAGGACGCGCCACTGGTTTTCCTCCCCGCAGGCCAGCGTCCCCTGCCTCAACTCCTGCGCCAGCATCGGCTTGTCCCGTTCGACCTCGCGCAGCACCGAGAACCAAACGCTTTCCGCGGCACGCTCGAGATGGGCCGGCGCGGGAGGCGGGGCGTCGTCCGGGGCGGCCTGCCCGCCGGCGGGACTCGCCACTTCCTCGCCTGAGGCGGCGGGCTGCGGCTCGCCAGCGCCCGGCTCTTCGACCACCGGATCGGGCGATCGGGAAGCGAGCCGGCGCTCCAGCGCTTCCAATCGGCGCACCCAATCCGACAAATCGTGCGCTTCCTCCAGAAGGCCGTAGAGGCCGGCCTCGAGCGTCAAGCGCGGAGAATCCGAAAAGCGCAGGGACTCGAGCAATTTTTGCGAACGCTGCACGAGGTAGGCGAACGTTTGCGCGGAGGCGCCCTCCGCGCAGGATTTCCAGTCCGCGTCCGGGACTTGCGCCACGCCGAGCCGGTAGAGATGGGCCTCGTGGAAGCGCTCCCGCAACCCGCGCAGGAGCTGGGCCGCGTCCGCCCCCTCGTCGAAAACGCGCCCCAGGGCCGCGGCCAGCGCCGCCGCGTCCTTGGCCAGGATCGCCCGGGACGTATCGAGCAGAAGCTCCTCCGGCAGGGCGCCCAGGAGCTCCCGCGCCTTCGCGGCGCTCAAGGCGTCCTCCGCGTACGCATGGGCCTGCTCCAGCAGGCTCACGGCATCGCGCACCGAGCCCCCCGCGGCCCGGGCCAGCAGCTGCAGCGCTTGGGGCTCGGCCCGGATGCCCTCCGCCTTGCAAACCTGCTTCAAGTGCTCGGCCAGCGTCTCAGCCGGCAAGGGCCTGAAGCGGAAGCGCTGGCACCGGGAGACGATCGTCGCGGGGAGCTTGCCCGCGTCCGTCGTCGCCAGGATGAACACGACGTGCGCCGGCGGCTCCTCGAGCGTCTTGAGAAGCGCGTTGAACGAGGCGATCGACAGCATATGCACCTCGTCGATGATGAACACCTTGAAGCGATCGCGCGACGGCGACAAAGACACCGTCTCGATGATCATCTCGCGGATGCGGTCGACCTGGGTGTGGGTCGCGGCGTCGAGCTCCAGGACGTCGATGGCGGAGCTCCGGGCGATCTCGCGGCAGCAGTCGCAGGTCCCGCAGGGGCTCGGCGCGGGCCCCGAGCGGCAGTTGAGCGCCTTGGCCAGCACCCGGGCGGTCGTCGTCTTGCCGACGCCGCGCGGGCCGAAGAAGAGGTAGGCATGCGACGTTTTTTTCTCCTCGAGGGCGTTGCGCAGCGTCGTCGACACCGCCTCCTGGCCAATGATCTCCTCGAAGCGCTGGGGCCGGTGCTTGCGGGCCAGCCCGACGTAGGGAGTCTTTTCCAAGGCCATGGCCGGCGCTACGCTTTCGTATCGAGACTGATCGGGCCGGAGCCGTGCGCCGCGATGTGCAGGAGCCCCCCGATGATCGCCAGGTTTTTCAGGAGCTGTATCTGCTGGTCGGCTCCCCAATGGAAGGCCAGCGTCACGGGGACCAGGAAGGCGGCCAGCATCACCGCGCCCAGGCGGGCGTAGTATCCGAGCGCCAAGGAGAGGCCTCCGAACACCTCGATGAGGACCGCCACGATGCAGAAAAATTCCGCCATCGGCAGGCCGTGCTGCGCGATATAGGCGGCGGTCGTCTCGAAATGAATGACCTTCGCGAAGGCCGAGGCGAGAAAGATGACGGCGATGAGGAGGCGTCCCGAAAACGCGAGGAGAGCGGCGCTATCGACCATGGCGGAACTCTCACGATACCACAAGCTGTCCGACCAAGTCAACGCGCTTGACGGAGACGGCGCAAAGTTGCTACAGTAGCCTCCGCTCGATGGACGGCTCGTCGAGACTTATACAAGGAGCTTGAAACCCCGATTTCCAGCAAATCGTCTTTGAGGATCAACCAGAGCATTCGCGCGACTCAGGTTCGACTTATCGACACGGATGGGTCCCAATTGGGGATCAAGCCGGTCACTGAGGCGCTTTTGGCGGCGCGGGCGAAAGGGCTGGATCTCGTGGAAATCGCCCCGTTGGCGAATCCTCCGGTCTGCAAGATACTGGACTACGACAAGTACCTCTATGAAAAAGAACGCCAGGATCGGGAAGCCCGCAAGAAGCAACGGGCCGGCCTGCTCAAGGAAGTCCGGTTGAGCCCGGTGATCGGCAGCCACGACCTGGATGTCAAGCTCAAGCATGCGGAAAGTTTTCTCAAGGCGCACGACAAAGTCCGGGTCACGGTCGTTTTTCGCGGCCGACAGAACCAGCACAAGGACCTCGGCATGAATCTCCTCAAACAGGTGCAGGAACGGCTCAACGCCGTCGCCAATGTCGAGCAGAACCCGTTCCTGGATCGCAACCGTCTGCACATGATGCTGATTCCAAAACACTGAACGTATGCCCAAACTCAAGTCGCACAGCGGAGCCAAGAAGCGTTTCAAGCGGACGGTGACCGGCCGCTGGAAGCACAAGAAGGCCGGGCTGATGCACTTGTTGACCCCGATGTCGGCCAAGCAGGGCCGCAGCCTGCGCAAGCCCGCGCTGCTGACCCGCACCGAAGGCGAAATCCTCCGCAAATTCCTGCCGTACTCGTAACCCATGAGGATCAAATCGGGCGTCACCACGCGGCAGCGCAAAAAAAAGATTTTTCGCCTCGCGAAGGGCTACTACTCCAACAAGCGCAACCGGTGGCGGATGGCGCTGCAGCAGGTGGAAAAGTCCCTGGCCCATGCCTACGTGGGCCGCAAGGACAAGAAAAGGGAGTACCGCTCCCTCTGGATCGCGCGCATCAACGCCGCCTGCCGCGAGAGCAACGTCAGCTACAGCCGCTTCATGGCGGGACTGAGGAAGAAAGGCGTTTCCTTGAACCGCAAGATGCTCGCCGAGATGGCGGTGCGGGACGCGGGCAATTTCAAAAAACTAGTCTCATTTTCCGTCGCTTCCTAAGTGCTCCGACCGCCGTATAATTGGGCCTTTGGAGGCGCAGATTTGAGACAGAGACAAGGAGCGACGACGAAGGCGTACCTGAAAGGTACGTCGAGGAGGAGCGACGCGGTATCTGGCCAAAGATGCGCCTCCCCTCCACGAAGTGGCATCCTCTATGGGGCGGGGCCGGTCGCTATCGGGCTGCGACTTCGTTGCTCGTCGCTTACGTCCCTTTCAGGGACGCTGCGCTCCTCGCGCCTCGTCTCGCCTCGATATCGACCGGCCAAAGGCCCAATTATACGGCGGTCGGAGCACTAGTGCCGTGACCGCGCCAAGGAGCGCGGCGCACCCGAAACCCGGCAACCGCGCATGACCGCCAAGACCGATTCCAAGGCGTGGAAAGAGTCCTGGGAGACCCGCTGCCGCGAGGCCAAGGAGTCGCTGGCGGGACATGCCACTCTGGAAGCGCTCGAGGCGCTGCGCCTCAAGTATCTCGGGCGAAAGGGCTCCCTGACCGAACTCCTTAAGACGCTCAAGGACCTGCCGCTCGAAGCCCGCCGCGAGCTCGGAGGGCCGGCGAACGCCCAGAAGGAGGAGATCCTCGGACTCATCGAGGCCTCGCGGGGCTCCCTGGAACATCAGTCCCGAGAGCGCGAAATCGCCGGGACGCGCCTCGATCCCACCCTGCCTGGAGTCCCCTCCCCCCAAGGCTACCGCCATCCGTTGACCCAGATCATCGCCGAAACGGCCGACATCCTGGGGCGCCTCGGCTTCTCCTGGGCCGAGGGCCCTCTCATCGAGACCAACTACTACAATTTCGAGGCCCTCAACATCCCAGCCCACCATCCCGCGCGGGACATGTTCGACACGTTCTATCTCAAGCTCGCCCCGAAAAGCCCCGAGGCAGCGGGCGAGCATGGGAACCTCCTGCTGCGCACCCACACCAGCCCGGTCCAGATCCGGCGCATGGAAAGCGCTCGGCCGCCGCTTCGCATCATCTCGCCCGGACGCGTCTTCCGCCATGAGGCGGTCGACGCCACCCATTCGGCTGTCTTCCACCAGGTTGAAGGGCTTTACGTGGACCACCACGTCACGCTCGCGGACCTCAAGGGGACGCTGCACGCGTTCATGCAGGCCCTGTTCGGCCCGAAGACCCGGACGCGATTTCGCCCCTCTTTCTTCCCTTTCACCGAACCCTCGGCCGAGATGGACGTCCAATGCCTATTCTGCTCCGGCTCGGGCTGCGGGCTGTGCAAGCGCTCGGGCTGGCTCGAGATCCTGGGCGCGGGGCTCGTTCATCCCAACGTCTTCAAGGCGGTCGATTACGATCCCGAGGCGTGGTCCGGCTTTGCCTTCGGCCTGGGCATCGAGCGCGTCGCGATGCTCCGGTGGGGCATCCCGGACATCCGCATGTTCTACCAGAACGACATCCGTTTCCTGGAGCAGTTCCCATGAAGTTTTCCTATAACTGGCTGCGCGAGTTCCTCCCGATCGACCTGCCCGCCGATGACCTGAGCCGGCGCCTGCTCCTTCTGGGCTTCGAGGTCTCCGACATCCAAACCCTGGGCCCCGGTTTCGAGGGCGTGGTCGTGGGGCATATCCTGGAGGTGCACAAGCACCCCAACGCCGACCGCCTCTGGCTGTGCCGGGTCACGGACGGAACGAGCGAGCTATCGATCGTCTGCGGCGCCGATAACGTGTCGGCCGGCGCGCGCGTGCCGGTGGCGCGCGTCGGCGCGAGGCTGCCCAACGGCCGCTCCATCGAACGCGCCAAGATCCGCGGCGTCGAGTCCCAAGGGATGATCTGCTCGTCGGCCGAACTGGGCCTGGCCCCTTCCGCTCACGACGGCATTCTCGTGCTGCCGCCCGAGACTCCGGTCGGCGCCGACGCCGCGAGCCTCCTGGGAGAGACCGACGCCGTCCTGGAGGTCGAAATCACGCCGAACCGGCCCGACTGCCTCTCGCACCTCGGGCTGGCGCGGGAGCTCTCGATCCATTTCGACGTCGCGCTCAAACCCCTTTCTCTTCCCGCGGGGATCCGGAGTTCCGCGGCATCGGCGCCGGCCGCCAACGCCAAGCCGGCCCCCTCGCGCCGCATCGAAATCAAGGACCCCGACGCCTGCAGCCGCTACATCGCCCGCGAGTTCCACGGCCTGAGAGTCGGCCCCTCGCCGGTCTGGCTGGCGCGCCGCCTCGAGTCGGTGGGTCTGCGGCCCATCAACAATCTCGTCGACATCACCAACTTCGTGCTTTTCGACCTCGGACACCCCCTCCATGCCTTCGACCTCGACGCGCTGCGGGGAGACACCGTCCTCGTCCGCCCGGCCAAGGCCGGCGAGTCGCTGCGCGCGCTCGACGGCAAAACGTACGCGCTGGCCCCCTCGGACCTCGTGATCGCCGATGGGACGGGCCCGGTCGCGATCGCGGGAGTGATCGGAGGCCAGCCGACCGGCGCGACCGGGAAAACGACGCGCGCCCTCCTCGAATCGGCGCATTTCGAGCCGGCGTCCGTTCGACGCACCTCCCGAAGGCTGGGGATCCGCACCGACTCGTCCTATCGCTTCGAGCGCGGGACCGACCCCGAGGCGGCCTCCCTGGCCTCGGAACGCGCCGCGCGGCTTATCGAGACCCTGTGCGCGCCCGCGGACGGGCAGGCGCCCCTCTCGGCAGACCCGACCGACGTCCGTCCCAGGCGCCGCGCCCGTCCCTGCATCGAGGTCGAGCCGGAACGCATCAACCGCATCCTCGGCACCTCGCTACCGGCACAGACGGTCGCCGGGCTCCTCGGGCGCATGGCCGAGAGCGTGACCGTCAAGGGAGCGACGCTCCAGTTCCGCCCCCCCTCCTACCGCGCCGACTTGGAGACCCCCTGGGATCTGGCGGAGGAAGTGGCGCGCCATATCGGCTACGACCAAATCCCTCAGGAGCCGTCACCCGTGAGGCTCCATGCGCCCAAGCCGAACCCGACGCAGACCCTCATGAGCTCGCTGCGCGAGAAATTGGGCGCCTGGGGATTCTCGGAAGCCTACAGCTACGATTTCATCTCCGCCGATCATCGCGATCGCCTGGGAACCCCGGAGCTCTCGCCGGTCGAGATCCTCAACCCCCTCTCGGAGGACCAGGCGCTTTTGAGACCGACGCTCCTGGTGAGCCTCCTCCAGAGCGCTTCCTATAATTCCAATCGCGGAGCCCGGAACGTGCGCCTGTTCGAGATCGGGAAGAGCTACCGGGTCGAAAACGGCGAGGCGGCGGAGAGCCTCGGCTGCGCCGGAATACTGACGGGCGACTTTCCCAGGACGCCGCACTGGAAGCGCAAGCCGTCCCCCAGCGATTTTTTCGACGTCAAGGGGGTCGTGGAAAGCCTGCTGGAACCCTACGGCTCCCTGAGGTTCGTCGCCTCCCAAAACGGCGACGCCGCGTGCTTCCATCCCAAGGCCGGCTTGGCTATCGCGACGGAGCGTGGCCGCCTCATCGGCGCGGCGGGCCTTCTGCACCCGGCGCTTCTGCAGCGCTGGGACTTGCGCGAGCCGGCCGCCGCTTTCTGCCTCGACCTCGACGCGCTCGCGGAACCGGCGGATCGCCCGCGCGCCTTCGCCGCGATGTCCCCGTTTCCACCCATCGTCCGGGACCTGTCGATCACGGTCGACGACGGGGTTTCCTATTCCGAGATCGCGGCCTGCCTGAAGGACACCGAATCCCTCGCGAGCTTCGATCCCGTCGACGTCTACACCGGCTCCGAAATCGGCGCCGGCAAGAAGAGCCTGACCCTGCGCCTGACCTTCCTGCGGCAAGACAGGACCCTGCGGGACTCGGAGGTCCAGGCCTCCCTCAACGGCGCCCTGGCGCGCCTCGAGAAGGCCTGCGGCGCCGCACTGAGGGAATCATAATGATCCGCCCCCGCTTCAAGGCGCTCGAGGGCCTCATCGAGCAGGCCGCCCTCCGGCTCACGGAGCTGGCGGAGGAAAACCGCCGGCTGCGGCGGAGGGTCGCTGAGTTGACCGAGGAAACCAGGCGGCAGCAGGGCGAGCGCCGCCGGGTCAAGACGCTCGACGCGCGGCAGGCCCGCATCAAGACGCGGCTGGAGCGCATCGTGCAGAAGCTCGACCGGATCGCAAGATGAACTGGGAACGATGATCAACGAAAAGGTCGAGATCGACGTCTACGGTCGCAGGCTGACGCTCCAGATCGAGGGGCTGACCCAGCTCGAGCTCAACGCCCTGTCCCAACAGCTCACGGAGCGCATGGAGAAGGTCTTCCGGGACTCCGACCTGGCCGACTCCCATAAGCTCGCCATTGTGACGGCCCTCCAGATTCTCGACGAGATGTCGCGCCTCAAGGTCGCGCAGGAGACGCTGCGGGTCGCGGAGGACCGCCTCCTCGACCAGATGGCCGCGACCCTCCAAGACGCCCTCGAGCGGTCCAAGCCGTGAGTTCCGACGAGCTGTTCGATCCCGCCCTCCCGGACCCGGCGCAGGCCGAGTCCTTCCTCCCGCTGGCGGCGCGCCTGGCACCCAAGCGGCTGGAGGACTTCGCGGGCCAAGAGCGCATCCTCGGGCCCGGCAAGATGCTGCGCCGCCTCATCGAGTCCGGCAAGCTCGCCTCGGCCCTCTTCTTCGGCCCGCCCGGCTCCGGCAAGACCGCGCTGGCCCGCTTCATCGCCGAGCGCTCCAACGCCAAGGTCGTGGAGGTGAACGCGGTGGCGGCCGGCGTCGCGGACCTCAAGAAGGCGCTCGAGGCCGCCAAATTCACGTTGACGCACGCCGGCCAAAAGACGCTCCTGCTGGTGGACGAGATACACCACTTCAACCGGACCCAGCAGGACGTCCTCCTGCCGTCCGTCGAGCGGGGCGACGTGATCCTCATCGGGCTCACGACCGAAAACCCGTCCTTCTACGTCAACGCCGCCCTCCTGTCGCGCTTCACGGCCTTCGAGTTCGACCCTCTCGAGACGCGCCATCTCGATGCGATCCTGGACCGCGCCCTCGCGGACCGGGAGTCCGGCGTGGGCGAGCGCCAGATCGACCTCTCGCCCGACGCCCGGGCCCACTTCACGCGCATGGCGGGCGGGGACGCTCGGCGCCTTCTCAACGCGCTGGAGCTCGCCGCCCTCACGACGCCGGTTTCGATGGACGGCCGGCGCTCCATCACCCTGGCGGTCGCGGAGGAGTCCATCCAGCGGCGCGCCATCCGCTACGACCGCAAATCGGACGACCATTACGACCACATCTCGGCCTTCATCAAGTCGATGCGCGGCTCGGACCCGGTCGCGGCGGTCTACTGGATGGCCAAGATGCTCTCGGCCGGCGAAGACCCGCGCTTCATCGCCCGGCGCATCCTCATCTGCGCCGCCGAGGACGTAGGCAATGCCGACTTCCGCGCTCTGCTCGTGGCGCAGGCGGCGGTCCAGGCGGTCGAGTTCCTGGGGATGCCGGAGGGGCGCATCCCCCTGGCGCAAGCCGCGATCTACGTCGCCTGCGCGCCCAAATCCAACGCCGCCTACCTCGCCGTCGACAAGGCCATCGCCGAGGCGCAAAAAGGCCCCGCGCGCGAGGTGCCGCTCCACCTGCGCGACGCCAACCTCGACGCCGAGTCCCGGGGGCACGGCAAGGGCTACCTCTATCCCCACGATTACCCGGGCCACCACGTCGTCCAGGAGTATATGCCGCGCCCGGTCCGCTTTTACGAACCCTCCGGCCAGGGCGACGAATCGCGTCTCCGGGAGCGCCTGCAAAAATTGCGCGAGGGCGGCTCGAAATAATGACCCAATTATTCGACTCCGAGACCAAGGTCTACTCCGTCTCGGAGCTCAGCCGCGCGATCCACGACGCGCTGGAAGAGACGTTCCCCGAGATTTGGGTCGAGGGCGAGGTTTCCGATCCCCGCACGTTCCCCTCGGGCCACACCTACTTCACCCTCAAGGACTCCGAGTCGCAGATCGCGGCGGTCCTCTTCAAGGGCGCCGGCGCGTCCCTCAAATTCGAGCTGACGCACGGGCTCGTCGTCCTGGCCCGCGGTCGCGTCTCGACCTACGTCAAGCGCGGCCAGTACCAGTTCATCGCGAGTTCTCTTCAGCCCAAGGCGAAGGGAGCCCTCCAGCTCGCCTTCGAACAGCTCAAGGCCAAGCTCGCGGCGGAGGGCCTCTTCGCCCCCGAGCGGAAAAAGCGCATCCCCGCCTTCCCGCGGCGCATCGGCATCGTCACCTCCCTGCAGGGCGCGGCGCTGCGCGACATCCTCTCCGTCCTGCGCCGGCGCTTCGACGGACTCCACGTCCGCATCCATCCCGTCTTGGTGCAGGGAGACGAGGCCGCCGGGCAGATCGCCGGGGCGATCGAGGATTTCAACCGCCATTTCGCCGACACCGACGTGCTCCTGGTGGGCCGCGGCGGCGGCTCGCTGGAGGAACTCAGGGCCTTCAACGAGGAGGCCGGCGCCCGGGCCATCGCCGCCTCCCGCATTCCGGTCATCTCGTGCGTCGGGCACGAGACGGACTTCACCATCGCGGACTTCACGGCCGACCTCCGGGCTCCGACCCCGTCGGCCGCGGCGGAACTCGTCGTCCAGAATAAAGAGGAAGTGCTCAAGACCCTCTCGGGCCTTCGCGACCGCCTGCCGCTCGGCCTCGCCCATCTTCTGAAGCGCTACGAGGAGCGATTGAAGTTCCTGAGCCAAAGCCCGCTGCTGCGCAGCCCGGCGAGACTTTTGGAGGAGCCCGCCAGACGCCTGGACGAGCTGGCCGCGCGCGGCCTGCAGGCCCTGGAGCAGTCCCTCAGGCACGCCGAGAAGGACCTGCGACTCCAGGCCGAGAAGCTCTCCGCCCTGAGCCCCCTGGGCATCCTCTCGCGCGGCTACGCGATCGCCTTCCAACTGCCGGGCGGCGCCGTCGTGCGGTCCTCCCGGCACGTTCACGATGGAGACCGCGTGAGGGTTCGGTTGGGTGAGGGCGAGTTCATCGCCGAGGTGAGGGAAACCCGCGACTCCCCGCCCGAAACTTCCTGAGCAAGCCTCGCATACCATCTATGGCCGGCCATGGCCGGCCATAGTTCGCGATTGGGATATGGGCCGGAATCATAGGTTACAGACACTCATTGGGAGAGACCTCGCCCATGACTTTCTAGATTTTGTCAGGAAAAGTTGACATTTTCAAAAAGAGGTGCGTGCCGAATCGGCCAAGAAGCGATTTTTGTATAATCAAGCACGTTTGGAGAAACCATGACCGCCAAGATGAAAGAGCCCGCCGCCAAAGCCGAGAAGAAGGAAAATTTCGAGCAGTCCCTGGAGAAGCTCGAGGAGATCGTCCGCCAGCTCGAGTCCGGCGAGAGGGGCCTCGAGGAGTCGCTCAAGCTCTTCGAGGAGGGATCGAAGCTCTCCAAGCAGCTCTCCCTGCGGCTCGACGAGGTGAAGCAGCGCGTCGAGGTCCTGATCAAGGAAAGCAAGGGCACGTTCAAGACCCGACCTCTTGAAGACACCGAAACGGACTAAAGAGCGCCTCGACGTCCTGCTGGTCGCCCGCGGCCTTTTCCCCACACGGGCCAAGGCGCAGGCCTCGATCCTGGCGGGCCAGGTCCGTCTGCCGGGTCGCCCGCGGCTGCCCAAGGCCGGGCTCGAGCTGCCTTCCGACGCCGAGGTCGAAATCCTCGAAAACACCTGTCCCTACGTCTCGCGCGGAGGCCTCAAGCTGGCGGCGGCGCTTGAGCGCTTTCAAGTGGCCGTCGAGGGGCGCGTCGCGCTCGACGTCGGCTCCTCGACGGGAGGCTTCACCGACTGTCTCCTGCGGCACGGCGCGAGGCTCGTCTACGCGGTGGACGTGGGGCGCGCCCAGTTGGCCTCCAAGCTGCGCGCCGACCCGCGCGTCGTCTCGCTCGAGCAGACCCACATCCGTGACGTCCGGCCGAACCGCTTCGATCCCCGCCCCGACCTGGCGGTCGTGGACGTGTCCTTCATCTCCTTGACGAAGACGCTGCCACACATCCTCCCCTGCCTGGCCGGCTCCGCCGGTCCCTCTCCGAACCGCGACATCATCGCGCTCATCAAGCCGCAATTCGAGGTGGGTCCCAAGAAGGCCCCCAATGGCATCGTCCGCGAGGCCGGATACCGCGAGGAGGCGATCGCCACGGTGCGGAAGGCGGCCGCCGAACTCGGGCTGGCCGAGCTCGGGCTCATGGAGTCGCCCCTGCGCGGCGCGCGCGGCAACCTTGAATTCTTGATCCACCTCCAAGCGCGTAGCCCTCGAGGATAAAAAGATAGAAAGGGCCCCTTGACAGCGGGGGCAATTCGGTGTATGCTAAAGTAGTTTATAGAACTACATGGTTGTACTGGACACCTCAACGCTTATTCTGCTGGCAAAATGCGATTTACTTCCGCTCTTGGCGGAAAAGACGCCATTAGTCATGCCTCGGGAGGTGGAGAGGGAAGCTTTGGTTAAATCGGAATTGTACGATGCCAAGGTCATAGCGAGCATGATTAAAGACAAACAGATCCAGGTTTTACAATTGGCCCATGCGCGGCATCGCAATCAAGTTCAGGAGGATTTTGGAATCGGGGCAGGCGAGGCCGAGGCGTTGCTCCTGGCAAAGGAGCACGGGGTCCCCTTGGGCACGGACGATTGGCCAGCAATAAAGGCGGCGAAGATTATGGGCATTCCTTTTCTAACGGCGATGAACATACTCGTTGAGCTATGTCAAAAAAATCGCCTGGGCGCAGAAACGGCGCTGTCTAAATTGGATAAGCTGGAATCGATAGGCC
>JACQPI010000042.1 GCA_016207585.1 Elusimicrobiota bacterium
GCCGACCGGCACGTTGTTGCCCCAGATGCCGACCCCCGTCAGCAGCAGGTGCCCCACCGTGACGTTGAAGATCATCAGGAATGCGAACGCGACGACAAAGCCGAGCTTGTTCATTCCTTGCTCGCGGGATAATCCGAAAGGCGGTTCCAGTTCTGGAGAATACAGGGGTAAGGCACTTCCACCGGGTGCGTTTTCCGGCCATGGAGCCAGCGATCCAGACGATCCTTCACGGGATCCGAGGCCTCGATAGCCGCCCGGAGCTTCCCGGACAATAAAACGGGGTGGCCGCACCTCCACTCGTACCTGGGCTGGATCGCTTCAACTTGCTTTTCCTCGGCCTGGACAACCGCCGTCGCCAAGGCATCAAAAAGCCCGGGCTCCCAGACGGGCATGTCGACATGGTGCATGAACGCCCAGTTTTCGATCGGCGATGCCTTCATCAACTTCAGCAACGCGCCCATAGGGCTGTCCTCGGCATCCACCGGCATCCAACGAATATCGGCGTTCAGCCCGCGGCAGCGGTCGAACCAATCGGCCTGGATAGTGACCGCAATGCGCTCAGGCTCGAAACGACCCAGCAGGAACTCGACTTGCTTCTCCAAGAGAGGCTTGCCCTCGTAGACCCGCCACGCTTTCGGGCCTTGGGAACGCTCGCCGCGGCCGGCCGCCAGCAGGTAGGCCTGAAAATCTTTCACTCAATCAGTTCCTCAGCGACGTTCTCCACCGGCACAAGGCCAGCGGCATCCTGCTTCCCAATGGCTGGGAACATAGTGTATCCGGACGCACCATGTTCCCGCGCCTCCTCCGCCGGCTTTGGAAGGCCCCAGTCCCTGAGAAGTTCCGCGGCGATCGAGACCGCAATGACTTTCGGATTCTTGCCGGGAAGGGAAATTCCCATCGGGCAGCGCATTCTCTCCTCCCACAGCTCCTCCACCTTGGATTTTTCTTCTTCGCCGGATGCCAGGGACATCAGGCGTGTCTGGAACACGCGAGCTTTATGTTCCGAGCCGATGAGCCCCAGATAACCGACGGGGCGACCGAGGAAATAACGCGTCAGCTCGAAATCCAGGCCGTGGCTATGCGTGAAGATGCAGACCGCGTCGGACGCTCCCCAAGCCGATCCCCTCGAGTGCTCGATGGGATCGGCGCAGACCACCTTGACATCCGAAGGAAACTCCTCCGGTTTCGCCCAGTCGGACCGTGAATCGACGACCGCGACGCGCACGGGCATGCCGGATAAAACCTCGGCGACCGCCCGACCCACGTGCCCCGCGCCGAAGAGATGGACCGTTCTCTCGCGAGCGGCGATCTCGAAAAACACCTCGACGCGCCCCCCGCAGCACTGCCCCATCTCGCGGCACAAGACATATTCCTTGAGATGCGGCTCTTTCCTATCCGCGCCCAGGAGGCCCCGCGCGTGTTCCAGGACCCGGCGCTCGAACTCGCCGCCGCCCACCGTCCCCAGAAAATCGCCCCCGGTGACCCACATCTTGGCGCCGACCTCCCGGGGAGCGCTCCCCACGATTCGCACGATCGTGCAAAGCACCCCCGGCCGCGGCAGGTCCTTCATGAAGTCGCCGATATTTTTGGATGTTCTCATCGGGATCAGCGCCCCACCGGCTCTGTCGACGGATTTTTGACCGGCCGCCGCGAGAGCGCTGCAGACCGCGCAGGAAGCTGCGCGAGAGCGGTATCCAACGCCCGGGCCGGCCCCCCCCATCCCCGCGCCCGCAACCACAACGTCAATCGGATGAAATCGATGCGCTTGACGATCAAGAAGCACAGGAACGCTACGGCCGTCCCGCGAAGAGCCAATAGGGCAACGACATCCCAACGATTCCGACCGAACCAGGCGAAGATCAAAACGAAAGCGAAAGGAAGGACAAAACTCGGTCTCCTTAATTCAGCGAGGGCCTCAACGATGCTGGCGAACCAAGATGGGAGACACGCCCAATCGGTCTCTCCCGAGCAGCTGGATCTATGGCCGGCCATAGGCGATATACGAGTCGTGGCGGCAGGATGCCACGCGAAACGATAAGCCGCAAAACCGACGCCGGCACTCACAAGACCATTAAGGGCGATCCACGCGCCGAGCCACGCGAGAGGGGAAGACGTCGGCAGCCACACGTAATGGCCCGAGATATCGAGGAGGCGGCCGTAACCAAGAAGAAGACTCTGCCCGAAGAAGACATACTGGAAAAGAAAAGTCTGCGCGCTGCACCAAGCGCCGATCAGGGATTGGCCCATGACGACACCCAGCGCCCCGCAACCCAGAACATTGACCGCCCCGTGAAACAGCAAGCCCTGCATGAATATACCCAACATGGGTCTGAGCTTGCGCCCCATGGGCGAGAGGCTCTTGAGCGCCGCGCCGGTCGCCGAGACGAAAAAAACGTAGGGCTTTCTTCCCGGCCGCCGGTCGAGGAAAGAGGCCAGGACGACGCCCTGAAAATTGGCGAGAAAATGCCCCGTCAACGGAACGTGCAGCGCGTGGAGGAAGCCTCCCAAGCCGATCTCGGTCGCGGAGCTTATCGCCGCGAACATTCCGACGCGGTCCCAGACGGCCAGACGAGCGCCGCGCGCGGGAGAAAGCGAGAGGATAGTTTCCGGCATATCCCGGGAATTATATATTTTTGCCCGATCCCCTTGAGGATATTGCTTGCGAAAAGCAGATGGACCTTTGCCCAATATTCCCTCCTCGATCCCCGAGTTCAAAACGTTTTGCCTCCGCGCAGGTGAAATTAGTGTATAATGTCCGTCGAAGAATGGGAGACCGCGACATCATGCTGGGGAGGACGAATGGCCAATAATCTTTTCGCCACAAAGCCCTTAAGCCTGCTTCTGGAGGAAATGAAGGGCGAGAACCGGCTGCGCCGCATCCTGGGTCCGGTCCAGCTCACCAGCCTCGGGGTCGGCTGCATCATCGGCACGGGCATCTTCGTCCTCACCGGCATCGCGGCCCATGACAAGGTGGGCCCCGCTCTGACTTTGTCCTTCATCATCGCGGGCCTCGCGTGCGTGCTGGCCGCCCTTTGCTACGCCGAGTTCGCCTCGATGGTGCCCGTCGCCGGCTCGGCCTACACCTACGCCTATGCGACCCTGGGAGAGCTCTTCGCCTGGATCATCGGTTGGGATTTGATCCTCGAATATACCGTCGCTTCCGCCACCGTGGCCCACGGCTGGTCCCACTACTTCCAGGACTTCATCGGGATATTCGGGATGAAGCTGCCCCACGCCTTCACGAACGCCCCCTTCGACTTCAACCCCGCGACGGGCCAGCTGATCGGGACCGGGACCCTTTTCGACCTCCCGGCCATTATCATCGCGGGGATCGTTACTTTTATCCTCGTGAAAGGCATCCAGGAAAGCGCGACGGTCAACACCGCGATGGTCGTAACAAAAGTGGCGATCGTTCTTTTCGTGATCGTCGTGGGCGCCTTCTACATTGATCCAAAAAATTGGAGCCCCTTCGCTCCCTACGGCTACACCGGGCTCAGCTTTTTCGGAAAGACCCTTCTTGGGCAGACGGGCGCCGGAGGAGAGCCTCTCGGGGTCCTGGCCGGCTCCGCCATCATCTTCTTCGCCTATATCGGCTTCGACTCCGTATCGACCCATGCCGAGGAAGCCAAAAATCCACAGAGAGACGTCCCTATCGGCATCATGGCTTCCTTGATCATCTGCACCGTGCTGTACGTGGCGGTCTCCGCCGTCCTGACGGGAATGGTCCCCTACGACAAGATCAACATCGACGCTCCCGTCTCCGACGCCTTCCGGCAGGTCGGCCTGCCCTGGGCCCAGTTTCTCATTTCGCTTGGAGCGCTGGCCGGCATCACGTCGGTCCTTTTGGTCCTGATGCTCAGCCAACCGCGGGTCTTCCTGGCGATGGCGCGCGACGGCCTGGTCCCCGAGAGCATCTTCGGAGCCGTGCACGAGAAGTTTCGGACCCCCTGGAAATCCACGATCCTGACCGGGATCGCCGTAGCGGTCCTGGGAGCTTTCATCCCGCTGAGAGTGCTGGCCGAGTTGGTCAACATCGGGACGCTCCTGGCATTCGTCATCGTTTGCGCCGCCGTCCTCATCATGCGCAAAAAGCAGCCGGACGCCGCCCGGCCTTTCCGATGTCCCATGGTCCCTACCGTCCCGATCCTCGGCATCGCGATGTGCCTGCTTCTCATGTTTTCCCTGCCGGCCGAGAACTGGTTTCGGTTGATCGGATGGCTGGGGCTGGGATTTGTCATCTATTTCGCTTACGGCAGGCACCACAGCGTCCTGGCCCGGCGGCGAGCAAACTCGGCCGAGCCGCGAGCTCCTCGCGGGGCCGCCGCCCCGTCGTAAATCAACGGTTCAGAATGCCGCATTGCAGCGGAATTTTATGAATCCTCCCGCCGCAGATATTCCAGCGGGCTGCGCGCCGCGACTCAAGCGCGAGCTGGGCCTCCTCGACTCGACGATGATCGTCGTCGGCTCGATGATCGGCTCCGGCATATTTATCGTCAGCGCCGACATCGCGCGCACGGTCGGGTCAGCCGGATGGCTTCTCATGGTGTGGCTCATCACGGGCGCCATCACCGTGATCGCGGCGCTCAGCTACGGAGAGCTGGCCGGCATGATGCCGGCCGCCGGAGGACAGTATGTCTACCTGAGACAGGCCTACAATCCTCTGGTCGGCTTTCTCTACGGATGGACCCTGTTTCTCGTCATCCAGACCGGGACGATCGCCGCCGTCGCGGTGGGATTCGCCAAGTTCACCGCGGTGCTCGTCCCCTGGTTCAGCGAACGCCATGTCTTGTTCAGCGCCGGATCGCTGAGGATATCCGCGGCCCAACTCCTGGCCATCGCGAGCGTCATCGTTCTGACGGGGATCAATCTCCGGGGCATCCGCGAGGGCAAGAGGATCCAAAACCTTTTCACGATCACCAAGACGGCCGCCCTGCTGGGAATCATCCTGCTGGGTATTTTCGTCGGCAGAAATCCGGAAGTGGTCCTGGCCAATCTTTCGAGCGCCTGGAGCTCGAGCTGGACGCGCCTGGCGGACGGACACATCGCGTCCATCGAGCCGCTGTCGGGGATGAAACTCTTGGCCGCCGTCGGCGTAGCGATGGTGGGGTCGCTATTCGCCTCCGATGCCTGGAACAACATCACCTTCACGGCCGGCGAGGTCTCGCAGCCCCAGCGCAATATCCCTCTGAGCCTGGCGCTCGGCACGGCGGCGGTCACGCTCCTCTATCTGCTCGTCAACATCGCCTATATGGCGGCTCTCCCTCTGACCGGGAGTCCCGAGACCGGCGACGTATTGGGACGAGGGATCCAATTCGCGGCCAACGACCGGGTCGCCACGGCCACGGTCATGGCCGTCTTCGGAGCTCCGGCCGGGATATTCATGGCGATCCTCATCATGGTTTCCACTTTCGGCTGCAACAACGGCCTCATTTTGGCGGGAGCCCGGGTGTACTACGCAATGGCTCGAGACGGCGTGTTCTTTCGCAAGGCGGCGGCATTGAACCGCAATGCCGTTCCCGGGGCGGCGCTCGTCCTCCAGGCCGTTTGGGCAAGCCTCCTATGCCTTTCGGGAACCTATGGGGATCTGCTGGACTACGTCATCTTCGCGGTTCTCATCTTCTACATCCTCACCGTAGCCGGCATCTTCGTTCTCCGCCGCAAGGAGCCGCACGCGCCCCGCCCGTATAAAGCATGGGGCTATCCCTGGCTGCCCTCTCTCTATATCCTGCTCGCCTCCGCCATCAGCGTCGATCTCCTCATCTATAAACCGCTGTTCACTTGGCCCGGGATCGGCATCGTCCTACTCGGAATTCCGGTCTACTATTTGTGGAGGGCCGTCGCCGACCCGTCAAAAGACGCCCGCATGCCTCCAAGCGGGCCGGTCGCGCCCGCATGAAGGGCTCCAGGCCGCTGACCCTCCTCGACGTCACCTGCATCGGGGTCAATGCGGTGGTCGGCTCGAGCATATTCCTGTTCCCGGGCCGCCTGGCGGAATACCTCGGCCCCGCTTCCATCCTGTCCTTCGGCTTGGTCGGGCTTCTGCTCATCCACGTGGGGCTCTGCTTCGCGGAGGCCTCTACGTATTTCACCCGGACGGGCGGACCTTACTTGTACGCCAAGGAGGCTTTCGGCGATTGGACGGGTTTCGGGATCGGCTGGATGGCGTGGATCACACAGGTCTTCAGCTGGGCCGCGGTGGCCAACGCCATCGCGGTCTATCTGGGAGCCCTGGGACCCTCTCTCTCCGGTCCCTGGATCGTCAAGGGGACTGCGGCGACGGTCGTGCTGAGCATGGGGACGCTCAACTACCGCGGGGTGAAGCTCGGAGCCTGGACGTCGAACTTTTTCACGGCGGCCAAGCTGCTGCCCCTCCTCCTCTTCGTCTTCATGGGATTGCCTCACGTCAGCGCCGCCAACTACTCCCCTTTCGCGCCGCAGGGCTGGGCTCCGATGGGCTCGGCGTGTTTTCTGGCCTACTTCGCCTTCCAAGGATTCGAATACATTCCCGTCCCTTCGGGCGAGGTGGATCGTCCGGCCAGGAACATTCCCTTGGCCTTGATTTTGGCGCTCACCTTGTCCGCGGCCCTCTACATGGCGATCCAGGCGGTCGCGGTCGGGGTCCATCCGGGACTGACCCAATCCCAAAGGCCCCTGGCGGAGGCGGCGCTTCGGGTGTTGGGACCCTGGGGGATGGGGCTCATGGTCCTCGGGGCGGTGTTTTCGACGACGGGCTACAACGCGAGCTCGGCGCTCGTCACGCCGCGCTACCTCGTCGCCATGGCCGAGGATCGCCACCTCTCGCCCAGGCTCGCCGCGCTCCACCCGCGCTTCCAGACCCCGCACCTAGCCGTCGTCTGTACCACCGCTTTGACGCTGGTCCTGGCGATGTTCCTCGACTTCAACAAGCTCGTCGATTTCAGCAACGTCGTCGTCTGCGCCCAGTACACCGCGACGTGCGCCTCCATCCCCTGGCTGCGCCGGCGCTGTACGGCGCCGGAAGGCTCCTTCCGGCTCCCGGGAGGCTTTCTCATTCCGTCCATCGGCATCGCCGCGACTCTGTGGCTCGGCGCTCAAGGCGGGATGGGCCAGGTCTGGTGGTCCTTGGGCATCCTCGCCTTCGGGCTCGGACTCAAGGCAATCATCGGTTTTAGAGCCTCCAAAAATTGATACGGCACCACCGAAAGATGTATAATTGGGCTTCATCCGCGGCGTACGCGCATCGTTCCTAAGGCACAGAGTATTCTCCATGGTCAAGCGAATCGTCTCCGAGTGGCTGGTCCCTTTCGGCCTGGCTAGGTTTCGCAAGCCCAAGGAATGGGCGGAAAGCCTGAGGCCCGACGCCGCCGGCCTTGCGCGCCCGGAAGACCATCCGGAGGCCCTCCAAGAGGCGATCCGTAAAGCCCAGGAAGCGCTCCTACGGGTCCAAAATTCAGAGGACGGCTATTGGTGCGCGGACTTGCGAGCCGACACGACGCTCGAGTCCGACGCCATCATGCTCCTCAATTTCCTTGGCCGGGGACAGTCTCCTAAAGTCCGCAAGCTCGCTAATTTCATCCTATCCCAACAGCTTCCGGACGGCGGCTGGCCCATTTACCGAAACGGGCCGGCCGACCTCTCCGCGACCGTCAAGGCCTACTGGGCTCTCAAGTTCGCCGGCCACGGCCTCCATGAGCCGAGCCTCGCCAAAGCGCGGAAGAAAATCACCGAGCTCGGCGGCATCCACAAGGTCAACACGTACTCCAAGTTCTACATGGCGATGTTCGGCCAGTATGATTGGCGCGGAGTCCCATCGATTCCTCCGGAGATCATGCTCTTCCCGAACTGGTTCTACTACAATTTATATCAGATGTCCGCCTGGACGCGGTCGATCGTAATTCCCCTCTCCATCATCTGGTCCGAGCGCCCCGCGATCCAATGCCCCCATCACGCGCGGCTCGACGAACTTTTTCCAGACTCCAGGCGTTATGTGCCTCTTCGGGACGTGATGCCCCCTCACAGTTTTTTCTCCTGGACCAACTATTTCCTCCTTTGGGATGGGTGGTTGAAGGTCATGGAGGGCAACGGCCCTCATCGTCTGCGAGTATGGTCCCTGCGGCTGGCCGAGGACTGGATACTGCAAAGGCTGCAAGATTCCGACGGGCTCGGCGCCATTTTCCCGGGGATCGTGAACACCATCATGGCGATGAAATGCATGGGCTTCTCGGACTACGATCCACGATTGGTTCGGCAAATCCGGCACATCGAGAACCTGGAGATCGAAACTGACGGAATGCTGGAGATGCAACCTTGCTTCGCCCCCATATGGGACACCTCGATTTCCGTGATCGCCCTGGCCGAATCCGGCCTGAACCGGGAACACCCCGCTCTCGTCCGGGCGGTCGAGTGGCTTTTGACCAAGGAAAGCCGCCGCGCGGGGGACTGGCGGGTCACGAACAACCTGGGGCCCGTCGGCGGATGGGCGTTCCAATTCAACAATGCGTTTTACCCCGACATAGACGACACCGCCATGGTGATGCTGGCCCTGCGCCACGTCCACGTGGACGAGTCCTTGGCGCTGGCTCGCGAGAAAAGCTGCCTCCGGGGGCTCCATTGGCTCCTTTCGATGCAGTCCCGGAAAGGAGGCTGGGCCGCCTTCGACAAGGACAACACCAAGTTCATCTTCACCAAGATCCCGTTCGCGGATCACAACGCCATCATCGACCCGCCCTACGCCGACATCACGGGAAGAGTCCTCGAATTCCTGGGCTACATCGGATATGACGAATCCTATCCCTGCGTCCGCGCGGCGGTCGACTTTCTGCGCAGAGAACAGGAGTCCGACGGATCCTGGTACGGCCGGTGGAGCGTCAACTACATCTATGGAACCTGGCAGGTCCTGCGGGGACTCGCGGCGATCGACACGGACATGGAGCAACCCATGGTCCAAAAAGCGATCCAGTGGCTCAAATCCGTCCAGCGTCCGGACGGAAGCTGGGGAGAGACCTGCGAAACGTACGCGGACCCATCGAAGAAAGGCCGCGGGCCTTCGACTCCGTCGCAAACCGCCTGGGCCATCATGGGCCTCCTTGCGGCGGGCCTATACGACGATGACGCCGTGGAACGCGGCGTCCAGTACCTCCTGGGAACGCAGAAAGAAGATGGGACCTGGGATGAGACTGAATTCACTGGGACCGGATTTCCCAAGGTTTTCTACCTGGAATATACCCTCTACCGGAACTATTTTCCTCTCTTAGCGCTTGGGCAATACCGCGGCACCGGGCGGGATATGCCCCTCCCCCGCGATGCGATGCAAGGCGACCCAGTCGACGCATAGGAACCAAAATATGCCAGCGCCCTTGAGCATGCAGTGGAGCGTGTTCAAATACATCCTCAAGCAAAAACTGACCGGCCGGGATCGCTATCCTCTGGTCATGATGCTCGAGCCGCTGTTCGCCTGCAACCTCGAGTGCGCCGGCTGCGGAAAGATCCAATACCCGACCGAGGTCCTGCGCAAGCGCCTCTCGCCCGAGGAGGTGTTCGAGTCGGCGGAGGAGTGCGGCGCCCCGATCGTCTCCATCGCGGGCGGCGAGCCGCTCATCCATCCCGAGATCGACGCGATCGTGGACGGCCTGATCGCGCGCGGCAAGCACATCTACCTCTGCTCGAACGCGCTCCTGCTGGAGAAGAACCTCCACCGCTTCAAGCC
>JACQPI010000027.1 GCA_016207585.1 Elusimicrobiota bacterium
AGGCCCAAGGTCGCCACTACATCGCGTTTTGGGCGCGGCGGTGGACCCTCCTCAGACGAAAGGGACCGGACATCCCGGTTGAAACTCGTCGAAAATCACCGGGCGCTGCGGAAGTTGGGTTAAGCCGGACCCACTAGGCTCAGCGCTTGTCCCATGCGTCGTAGGCGCGCAGGATCTTTTTCACCAGGGGATGACGGACGATATCTTCCTCGCCGAAGTAAATGAAGGATATCTCGGAGACGTCTTTTAGAATGTCCCGGGCCAATTGAAGCCCCGAGTGGGTTTTGTCGGGCAGGTCTATCTGTGTCACGTCTCCCGTGACGACCACGCGCGAACCGGTTCCAATGCGGGTCAGGAACATCTTCATTTGTTCCGGGGTGGTGTTTTGGGCCTCGTCTAAAATGATGAAGGCGTCGTCCAAGGTCCGCCCGCGCATGTAGGCCAAGGGAACGATCTCGACGACCTCGTCCTCCCGCCACATCCGGAACTTGTCCGGGCCCAGCATGCCGTAGAACGCGTCGTAGAGGGGTTTGAGGTAGGGGTGCACTTTTTCATAGAGGTCTCCGGGAAGAAAACCCAGCTTTTCTCCCGCCTCGACGACTGGCCGCGTCAATACGATGCGGGTCACCTCATGGGTTTTGAGCGCGCGCAGGGCGCAGGCGACCGCCAGGTAGGTCTTGCCGGTGCCGGCCGGGCCGATGCCGAAGGTCAGGTCCCGCCCCAGGATCGATTCGATGTATTCCTTCTGCTTCGGCGTGCGCGGCCGGATCGGTTTCCCGTAAGCCGAGAGAAATATGGCGTCCTTGGGCAGGGGCGGCGCCTCGAAGGCGGGGTGGGCGGCCGCTTCCGGCTTCCCATGCGCCGCCCGACCCGCCCGGATGCGATCGAGAGTTTCCTTGCAGCGCCGGAGGCACTTATCCACGCGAGAGTTCGTGCCTCGGATCGAAAGGGTGAGGCCTTCCTCTTGGGGCTCCTGCCGCACGTAGATTTCGACGCCGAACTCGCGCTCCATGTGGCGGAGGTGGACGTCTTGTTCTCCCAGCAGCAGGAGGGCTTCCTGGGCGTTCGTGAGAAGCAGTTTTTTGGTCACCATGGATTTCATCCGGGTCGAGTCGTTTGGCGGCGCAGGCCCATCGGAGGAGAAACCGGCGCCGTTGCGTCGGACAAGGGAGCGAAGTTGAGCAGGCGGTCCAGAGCCTCGAGATTTTTCCGCAGTTCGGGCGCCGCCCCCGGCTCCGCCATGTCGCCAGGGGCGGCGCGAGTGGAGAAGGGCCTGCGCGCCGCGTCGGCTTCGGAGTGTTCGCTCAAGCGGCCGCGCAGCAGGGCGTAGAGCTGGAGGATCTCCCAGGGGTTGAGGTGGAGATTGGCGCCGCGGGCCGATTCCAGCAGGCGCCGGGCCGTTTCGAGCGATTCCAGGGAAAGCCGGGTCGCGGCCCCGCGAAACGCCAGGACGATCCAAGCCCGCAGGGTTTCGGCTTCCGAAAGCGCGTCGATGACGATGCCGGCCCGCGCCGCCTGCTGCAGGCAATCGATGATCCAACCCAGGCCTTCGTCACCGGCGTCTTGGAAACGGCGGATCTGGGGTCGCCAGTCGCGCAGCCACCGCTGCTTCTCGCGGGTTCCGTGAGGGAGGAGGAATTCCAGCGCGCTTCGGCGCGCGTCCGGAAACAACGCATCGAGGGTGTGGGAGCCGCCAGGCATTGTTCTTTGGAGCAGCTCATGGAACTCTTGCTCGGAAAGTCGCGTGAAGGCGGCGGATAATTTTTGCGCCGTCTCCCGGCTGCCGGCGAGGGTCGAGCCGAGGGCGACCCAGCATTCGAAGCCCAGGCGTCCGTGCTGGAAGACGATCGCCGTCCCTTCCTGCCGTTGGGCCAGAAGGGAGCGGCGAATTTCGCAATGGGCGACGCTGAGTATCCGGTCCGGTTCGTCGGGTCGGGAGCCGGCGTTTCGTTCCAGGAGCGTCGCTCGTCCCCGCCAGGCCGGGGTGGGCAGGCTGTTTCCGTATATGTGCAGTTCTTCCGCGAAATGGGCGACGGCGCGGGAGGCGTCGACGCGCAACGGCGCCGCGCGCCTGCGGTATACGTCGGCCCCGTTTCCCGAGTCGGGACGATTGGAGGCGCAGCCGGCCAGGCGCTTCAAAAATTCTTCCTCGAGCGCCGCGACGCCCGGATGGCCGCCTTCGCGCGCCAGGTCCAGCGCCCGGGCGGCGTACTTGAGGTTTTGCGCGGGCTCGATGCCGGAAATATCGTCGAAAAACCAGCCGCAGCTGGTAAACATGAACAGGCGCTGCCTCTGCATGTCGCACAGGCGCAAGATTTGCCGCCCCTCCTCGGGGGTGGGGTGGCGGATGGCGGCTTGGTCCAGGAATCGGTCGGCCTGCTGGGGAGATGGATCGGTGAAGTACTCGGCATAGGCGTCCCGGGTCCGCCAAGGGTCCCGGACGAGGCTACCCATCGAATCGGCAAAGAAGCGGTCCAATTCCCCGGCGAGCCATTCCAGGGCCTCCCGCAGGGGCGCCCGCCACTTCTGATTCCAATCGGGATGGGCCCCGGTGCTGCAGCCGCAGTCGGCCCTCCAGCGCTCGATGCCGTGAGCGCAGCTCCACGAGGTGCCGGGGCGAATCTCGACCTCGTCGCCGGGCGGGAATTTCTCCAGAAACTCTCCGAAATTCGTGGTCCGGATGCCGTTTTGCCGAAGACGCTGCAGGGCGTACGACAGGCTCATGTTGCCGAACGGATGATGATGCCCGTACACCTCTCCGTCGGTCGCGATAGGGACCAGTTGGGGGCCGATCCCGGGCCGCAGGGCCGACTCGACGCGGCGCGCGAACTCGTCTCCGGATGACAGCAAGCGCTCGAAGGATACGGCGCGCGAGAGCTCGCCTTGAAAAAAGAATATATCCAGGAAACGCCCGGGCGCCTCCCGCGAGAACCACCGGTAGGGCCGGCTCGCGTCCAACGTCGCCTCGGAGACGGGGCTCCAGTCCTCTTTTCCGGACGCGCGCATCGACCGAACGGCGGCCGCTTGGGCGGGGGACAACACGGTGAAGCGGATTCCTTCCGCGATGAGGACTTCCAGGGTCTCCTCGTCGACCGCCGTTTCGGCGAGCCACATCCCTTCGGGGTCTCGGTGGAAACGGCGGCGAAAATCGCAAGCGCCCCAACGCACCTGGGTCAGCTTGTCGCGCCTGGAGGCCAGGGGCAGGATCATGTGGTTGTAGACCTGCGCGATCGCGTTTCCGTGCCCGTGGCGGCGCCGGGCGCTGCGGGCGTCCGCCTGCACGATGTGAAGGTGCAGGGACGGATGACGCTCCTCGATCCACGAGAGGAGGGTCGGCCCGAAGTTGAAGCTGATCTCCTCGTAGTTGTCCGCCAGGGCGCGGATGCGGTCCTGATCGTCTAGAATCGGGCTGGCGGCGTTCGGGCCGTAGCACTCGTTGAGGATGCGTTCGTTCCAGTCGTGAAACGGAGAAGCGGATTCCTCCTTCTCCACCGTTCCCGTCCAGGGATTTTCGCGGGGAGGCTGGTAGAAATGTCCGTGGATGCAGACGAATCGAGCGCTCAAGTCAGCACCGGGACGCGGGTGGGGCCCCGCGGCACGACCACGATCCCGGAGGAATCGGCGGCGTATCTCTTGGAATCGCCCCCGATCGACTCTCCGGCCGGGATCTCGTTGAAGCGGTCCACGATGACTTTCCTGAGTTTCGCATTCGCCCGGACCTTGCAAAAGTCCATGATGATGGAGTCCTCGATGACCGCCCCCTCGTGGACGTGGACGCCGCGCCCCAGGATGGAGTTGCGGACCGTGGCTTGGCGGAGGAAACACCCGTCCGAGATGATGCAGTTCGAAAGCTTGGCGTCGAGAACCTTGGCGGGCGGGCCGTCGTAGCGGCCGGAGTGGATGAACCACTTGCGGTTGTTGAGGTTCAATTTGGGCTTGGCTCCCAGTATGTCCATGTTCGCCTGCCAGAAGCCGCTCAAGGTCCCCACGTCCCGCTAGTAGCCCTTTTCCTCGTAGGGTTTGAGCCCCGGGAGGATGTTCGTGGAAAAATCGTAGGCCATGACCTTGCGGCTTTTGAACAGGTTGGGGAGGATCGATTTGCCGAAGTCGAACTCCTCTCCCGTGGTATGGGACTGAAGAATGTCGACAAGGACATCCCTCTCGAAAAGGTAATTGCCCATCGAGCCGTACGCTAGATCCGGTTTGCCGGGCAGGGATTTCGGGCCCGCCGGTTTCTCCTCGAATCCTACGATCCGGTTGCGGGAATCGGCCTGGATCACCCCGAACGCCGATGCCTGCCGGATCGCAACGGGGATCGCCGCGACCGTGGCGTCCGCTTTCGTCTCGGCGTGGAACTGCAGCATCTGGCTGATGTCCATGCGATAGATGTGGTCCGCGCCGAATACGGCGACAACCTCCGGGTCGAAATCCAGGATCAGGTTGAGGTTTTGCCGGACCGCGTCCGCCGTGCCGCGGTACCAGGCCGGGCCCATGCGCATTTGCGGGGGGACCATGGTGATGAACTGGTCCTGCGTGAGTCCCGCCGTGCGCCAGTTGGCGCGCAGGTACTCGATGAGGCTTTGCGAAAGGTATTGGACTACGACGTAGATGGATTGGATGCCGGAATTGACGAAATTGGAGAGAACGAAATCGATGAGGCGATACTTGCCCCCGAAGGGAACGGCGGGTTTGGACCTCTCCTTGGTGAGAGGGTGCAGGCGTTCTCCCTTGCCTCCGGCCATGATGATGGCCAGCACCCGGCGCTTCGGGGAGAGGGAGGCGCTGTGGGTCGGCATTATCTCGTCTAGGCGAAAGTTTCCACGATGTCGCGGATATCTTTATAGATGCAGGGAAAAACTTGGGATTCGGCGGAAACGAGCCGCGCCGACCGGGCCTGCCGGAGCTCGCGCGCCAAGTCGGCGAACTCCAACGGGGCGTCCGTCAGATGCGCTTGCAGCAGAAAATCGCCCTCGCCCCCGAAGCCTTCGAAGGAGACTGTGCGGACGGAGGGACGCGAGGACTCGATCCCGGACTCTTCGGCCGCGAGCGCTTGCCGCTGCGGCGCGGCAAGAGAAATCCAATCCGGGCCGCGGACCACGACTCGAAGGAAAAGATGTTTGGGCGCCGCTTGCCCATCCGGCTCCGCAGGAGATGGGGACGCGGACGCGAGGCCGAGATAGGAGTGCGAGGGCACCAGATATTTGCCGGCCCCGTAGGTCCGCAGGTGTTCGGAGCTGTTTTGGATGAGTTCCAGACTTTCGTTCATTCTCCAGATCAATAGATCGCTGTCGGCCCGGAGCCCATGGAGCGAGTAAGCCTTGAAAAACGGCCAAGTTCTTTGAAACGGCTCGAAGGCGGATAGGAACTCCTGACGAGCGACCAGTTTTTCATTCGGCTGGAGGAGGTGAAATCGTTCGTCGAGTCTCAGGAATTCGAACTGCACGAAGAGCCGGGCGGCGCCGCCCGAAGCCCCCGCGGGGCGTTCGGCGGAGGGGTTCGAGGCGGGCTGGGTCATCATTCAAGCCGGTGTGCCCGGGGTCGTCGCGGCCTCTGCCTCGGTTCGGCTCCGTTCCAGGTCGGCTTGGAGCCTGGGGTTCTCGCCGTGCCAGGCCTGCGCCAGGAACGCCTCGTAGGTCCAGGGCATCTCGCGGGCGAAGTGCTCCGCCAGAGCCTCGGCATAGCGTTGGATTTCCCACTGGGCGTGCGCGTCGGCGCGCAGGCCGACGAAGTTCATGAGGCTGCGCGCGTTGACGGTCCAATAGAATTCGGTGTAGAGATTGACGGGCAGGACCATGCGGGCCATTTCCCGGGCCACTCCGGCCTCCAGCATCCGCCGGTACGTCTCCTTGGCGCCGTCCACGGCGCCTGCGAGCGCTCGCGTGAGGGATTCTTGATCCAGATGGGCTGCCGCGACCGAGCCTTGTTTGTTCTTGAGGTCCTGCGCGCGCCACTCGGCCGGGACGTAGAAGTCGTCCTGGACGATCGTGTAGCGGTAGCTGATCTCGTTGTAGGAGGCGAAGCGGTGCCGGATCCATTGCCGCATGACGAAGATCGGGCATTTGACGTGGAATTTGAAGAGCGCGTGCTCGAACGGCGTGAGGTGTTGATGCTTTAAGAGGTACGTGATCAGTTTGCGGTCTTTCTCATCGCCCTTGGAGGTCCCCGCATACGAAACCCGCGCCGCCTGCACGACGCCGTCGTCGCCGCCCATCGTCTCGATTTGCCGCACGAAGCCCTTGTCCAGGACCTTAATTTCCATGAGAGATTCCTCCCGAGCCTCCGAGCGGACGGCGGGTCGGCGGGAGCGCCCGACCTCCGTCTTTGTGGAGCCGCATGTTTTCCACCCCGGCCGATTTTTCGGCGGTTTCTCGCGCCCAGGCGACGATGCGGTCGTCCGGCAGCAGGGTCTTGCCCGTCCATTCGTAGAAGAGGCCTTCGAGGCTGCGCTGGATGTGCCGCTCTATGCCGCCCCTGGAGATGAGATGAGGCACGACGAGGACTTTCCCTTGGCGGCTCAGGCGGCCGACCAGCGCGCGCAGCTCCCGATCCGCCTTTTCGCGCACCGGCGCGGGGGCGTCGTCGCGCAGCGTGGCCGCGTGCACGGAAGCGAAGCCTCCTTCCCGCTGGACGAAGTCTCCGAGCGCCTGCATCGTCTTCAACCATCGGGCGTCCATGTCGTCTCGGAGGGGGCCGTGGCCTATGAGGACGACCGCCTCTTTTCCCGGCGCCCGGCTCATCTCCTTGGCGCGGTCGAGGAGGATGCGGGCGACGATGGGGTGGTCGTCGATGGCGTTCGTCATCACGATCGGGAGTTTCGCGCGTATTCGCTTGAGGGTCACGGAGTGCCGGTGTGAATGCGGAGCCGACATGAAGTCGCGCGAAGGCTCCTTGCGGATGCCAAGGACGTACCGGGTCTGGTCCATCACCTCGGAGTCGGATGAGATAAACAACGGGACCGCGATGATCTTCGAGACCTTACGCGCCTCCAATTTATCGAGCGCGCGCTGGATCTCGACGGAGTCCGCCATGCCGAAGGCCGCCTCGGCCGGCTGCCTGGACGCGAGGGCGTCGCGAATCTTCAGCACCGCCTTGTTCCATTCGGAGCTTCCGCCGTGGGCCAGGAGGAGTATTCCAAAGGGTTTTTGAGTCCAGGAGGGGACGGACCAGGCCGGGGCCGCAAGCAGCGGCAGAAGCGACAGGGCGAATTTCCTCATGCGGATCTTATTCTACCAAAAAAGGAAACCAACCACTGCACCGGGCGGCCCCTCTGAAAGTTCCCTGATTGATCAAAGGGAGCCGGAGGGGTGTCTCCTGCGCGCTGATTTTCTAATGTTTAAATATTTTGACGTTAGAAAAAATGTGCCTTGGGGCATGTCTTGTCGCGCTTGGGAACAACCCATGCGGCGTGAGCGCAAAAACGCCCGGAAATTTTCGCCGCACCTAGTTCCAGTTCCCTGTGTGGGTCCCTGTGGGGGTTCTTGACATCGGTAAAATCACGGTCTATACTCAAAATGCACGCAATGGAACCCCTGTGATTCTGCTTAAATCCCTTCGCTTCTGCTCCCTGTTTATTTTGCTTCCCGCCCTGTTGGTCGCGCAGGTTGCCGATATCCCGTGGCAGGACGCGAAGCACAAGGTTTTCTTCAGATATCAAGCCTACCTTCTAAGACAGGGGCTCCAAGCCGAGACGGAAAGGACGTGGGCTGCGCCCAAACGCACGGCGCAGCAGCGTCTTCAGATTGTCCAGTCGACTGAAGCGATCCTTAAGAGAATCTTGGAGGAAACAGTCGCCCAGCCAAAACTTCTTTGGGATCCGAGCCGTAAGAACCTGATCCGAACCGTTTGGGGGGAGGAGGTTCTGCGTGGGATCGAGCGAGTCGCCGCCGCCCTTTTGACGCGGG
>JACQPI010000036.1 GCA_016207585.1 Elusimicrobiota bacterium
AAACATATCTCCTGACTCTCCGGCTTGTCGGCCGTCGGCAGGGACAACTCCTGCGCGATCCGGCGCACCTCGGGTTTCTGAAGCCCTCCCACCGGAAAGAGGACATTATTCAACTCCCTTCGCGTCAGACTGTATAAAAAATAACTCTGGTCCTTCCCGCGATCCAGCGCGCGGTACAGCCGCCCTCCCTCCGCCCTGGCGTAATGGCCCGTGGCCAAGTACTCGGCTTTCCACGCGCGCGCGAGGCCCAGGAGATAGCCGAATTTGACGTTGCGGTTGCACTCCACGCACGGGTTGGGGGTGCGGCTGCGCATGTATTCCCGGATGAAGGGACCGATGACCTCATGCTCGAAGAGTTCCTGGATGTCGAGCACGTAATGAGAAATTCCGAGGAGTTCGCAGACCCTTTTGGCGTCCTCGACGTCGCGAGGCGAGCCGCAGCAGCCGAACCCGGTTTCCAGCTTGGGCAACAGGCGCAACGTGACGCCGACCGCCTCGTAGCCGGCGCGCGCCACGAGCGCCGCGGCCACCGAGCTGTCCACCCCGCCGCTCATCGCCACGACCACCCGGACCCTCGGCTGCGTCATAAAACTGAAGAAGGAAGGCGCTGCGCCTGCCGGATTTTCTCGACGGCATGCGGCAGGGCTCCCAAGAACCGGTCGACGTCCGAATCGCGGGATCCCCAGCCCAAGGAAACGCGGATGCCGCCCCGGGCCCAAACGGGGTCCAAACCCGTCGCGCGCAGGACATGGGAGGGCTCCGAGACCCCGGTGGAGCAGGCCGGGCCGCTCGAAACGCATATCCCCTCAAGGTCCAGTGCGACGACCAGCGCCGCCCCGTCGATTCCCCGGAAGCTGACATGGCAGGTGGACGGAAGCCTTTCGGTAGGGTGGCCGTTCACTCTCGCTTCGGCGATGCGCAGGCAGCCCTCCTCGATGCGCCGGCGCAGCCTCAGCAGCTCGGCCCCGTGGGAAACCTCCTCCAGCGCCAGCCGGCACGCCCTGCCCAAGCCCACGATGCCCGCCACGTTTTCGGTGCCTCCCCGACGGTTCTTTTCCTGATGCCCCGTGATCACGGGCGACAGCCGCACGCCGCGCCGGATAAAAAGCGCGCCGACCCCCTTGGGCGCGTTGATCTTGTGACCCGACAAGGACAGCAGGTCTACCCCCAGCGATTGGACGTCCACCGGAACCTTCCCGACCGATTGAACGGCGTCGGTGTGGAACCCTATGTCGCGTTCGCGGCAAATTTGAGAGAACTCCCGTATCGGTTCCAGAGTGCCGATCTCATTGTTGGCGTGCATGATGGAGACGATCGCCGTGGAAGGCCGCAAGGCCCGACATAGCGCCTGCGCCTCCACCCGGCCATACTCGTCCACCGGAACCGTCGTCGCCTCGAAACCGTCCGCCTCCAGTCCCCGCACCGCCAGGCGGACCGCATCGTGCTCGATGGCGGAACAGACCACGTGGTTCTTTTTGCCCCGGCTGGCCCGAAGCGCCTGCCGAGCCGCCCCGACGACCGCCAGGACGTCCGATTCCGAGCCGCAGGAAGTGAATACGATTTCGTCCGGGCCGGAAGCGTTGAGCAACCGGGCCACGTGGGCTCGGGCCGCCTCCACCGCCGCGCGGGTTCTCTGCCCGAGGGCGTAGGCGCTGTTGGGGTTGGCGAAATCGTCCTTCAAGAAGGGGAGCATCGCCTCGAGCACCTCGGGCCGGACCGGGCTGGTCGCGTTATGGTCTAGATAGACGACGTCGGGGGTCATGGGCCGAAATTCAGGTTCCGGAAAAATTCGTCGTCCTTTCCCTTTTCGGGCGGGGCCTCTTTTTTCGCCTCCGGGAGCGTGGGCTTTGCCTCGGGAGCCTGGGTTTTGGCCGGTAGGTCGCCGCGGACGGCCCGGACGATGGCCTTGCGGATACCCTCCGCGAAGACGAGCAGCCCGCGCCGCTCGTCGAAAATCATGCGGAATGGGGATTCCTTGATCTGAGGCTCGTACGCCTTGCCCAAATTGACCTTTTCCTGCTCCCAGCCGGGGTTGTAAACCAGCTTGCCGCGGACGTCGACCTTCCGGTCCAAGACAGGCAGTGAAAAACGTATCCGATATACGCCGTTGGAATCGGTGACTCCGGCGTCGAAAGCCGAGCTCTGGAAGGCCTTCGCCCCCTCGCGCGCCTCTCCTTCGGCGACGGCGCGCACCACGACCCCCTGGATGGGGTTGTCGTCGTAATCCGTCACGATGCCGTGGATATAGCCCTCCAGGAACATCGCCTTCTGGGGCATGGAGACGAACAGCATCTCCTTGGAACCGGTCAGGCGGTCGGTGATATTGACGTCCATGACGCGTCCTTCCGCGTAATCGACGAGCACCACCTTGCGCCGGCCCTTGCCGATCTGGAATTGGCCGCAGCCCGACGCCCCCAGGACGGCGAGGAAAAACCCGAACGCGACGATAAGCCGTGGGCGCATTTTTTTGATTGAATCATTTTGGCCTGATTCGAGACAATACCCTCTCGAACCAAGCCTTCCGAGGCGGCGGGGCGGCATTCTCAGGAGACGCAGCGGAGGAGGGAGGGCCGGTCTTGGGAGCGTTTGAAGCGGCGTTCTTGATGAAAAATACCACGCGACGGTTTTGAGCGCGATGCTCCGGGCTATCGTTGGCGGCGATGGGCCGGAACTCTCCGTATCCCACGGCGGCCATCCTCTGCGGGGCAAAGCGTTTTTCCCGGACCAGATGCACCACCACGTTGGTCGCCCGGGACGTGGACAGCTCCCAGTTGTTCTGGTAAAGATCGTTCCGGATCGGGATGTCGTCGGTATGGCCCTCGACGATGATATCGTGCTGGTCGATGAGCTTTTCCAGGGTCGGCGCCAGGCGGCCCATCAAAGTCTCCATATCCGGAGTCAGTTCGGCAGAACCGCTCTCGAAAAACACGTTTTGTCCCTGCTCCTGCAGGGTGATCTTGAGACCCTCCCGGTCCACCTTCACGGACCCGGCGACGTGGCCTTCCTGGATCATTTCCCGCACCCGGCGCGCGGCGTGCTGCACGTCTTTGTTGAGCGCCGCGGACAGGGCGTACATGATTACGAAAAAGCAGACCAGCTCGGTCATGAGGTCGGCGTAGTTGACGAGCCAGGGCGGGGCGGCATGTCCGATCGGCGACACCCTCGGGTCCGTCTCGGAGACATATCCCTTTGGCGGCCGAAGAGGCATGGTTACGCTTTCTCCGCGGCGGGCGTGGTGCTCTTGATGAGCACCCGCTTGGCGGGTTCCAGATAGGCCTTCAGGTTCGCCTCGACCACGCTGGGCGTGGCGCCGCTTTGAAGGAGAAGAACGCCGCGGATGACGATTTCCTTCACCAAAAGCTCCTCTTCCGAGCGGCGCCGCAGCTTGCCGCCCATCGGCAAGAACAGAAGGTATCCCGATCCCAGCCCGTAGAATGCCGCCGCCAGCGCAAAGGCCATCCTCCGCGGGACGGCCTCGACGTCCTCGATGGTCGACAGCATGAGGATCATGCCCAAAACGGTCCCGATGATGCCGAAGGCCGGCGCGTACGTCCCCATCGCGTTGAATATTTCCTGCCCGATTTTGTGGCGCTCGCGGATGAAGCCGATCTCCGTCTCCAGCATGTTGCGGATGAACTCCTGGTCCGCCCCGTCGATCACCAGTTGAACCCCGCGCCTGAGGAAATCGTTCGGGATGGCGCGCACGTCCGCCTGCAAGGCCAGGAAGCCGTCCCGCTTGGCCTTCTGGGACAACGACACGAAGGTATTGACGATTTCCGAGGTATCCTCCCCGCTCGAGCGCAGGACCTTGCGCAATATCTGGCCCAGCCCGACCACTTGGCGCAGGGGGTAATTGACGAGCGTCGCGCAGAAAGTGCCGCCCATCACGACCAGGATCGCCTCCATATTGGCGAATGGCCTGAAACCCGCGATGCCTTCGGCGGCCCAGATCGAAGTGACGATTAGGCCCAAGAAAGCGATGATTCCCATGATGGTTGCGATGTCCATTACGGGTTCCTCCTTTCGAATCCTTGAATGGGATTGACCGCGGAGCGCTCCGCGTTCACTCGACGCCGATACTCTACCACCTTTGCGACCACCTCTTCCACCGTCTCCCGCACCACGTAGCGGTTGCCGGTCGCCAGGGAGACGACGGTGTCCGGGGTCTTTTCGACGGTCTCGATCAACTCGGCGTTGAGCGTCAGCGGGGTCCCGTTAAGGCGGGTCACGGAGATCATGGAGTCTTGGGCTTGCTCTTCGGGGCGCCGAAGACGCGCTCCACGAAGCCTTTCGGGGCGGTCGCCGCCGCCAACTCCCTTTCCAAGGTTTGGATGCGGGCCTCCTGTTTGCGGCGATACTGCTCTATCTGGCGCTGCCAGGCCTCGCTGCCGGAACGCACCTCGTCTTGCAGGTTGAGCACCTGCTTGTGCAGGGCGTCTCTTTCCTGCTCCAATTCGCCGCGGGACTTTTCCACGGCGGCGAACCGGTCCGCCAGGGCCCGCCCCTCCTCGCGAGTTTTTTTCACGTCCTCCCGGGTCTCGGCCAGCCTCTCCTCCAATTTTTGCTTTTCCTCCGTCAGACCCTGCTCCTTGAGCTGGGCCTGCGCCAGAGCGTCCTTCAAGCGCTCGAGTTCCGCGCTGAATCGCTCGATCGCCTGGAACTGCTGCCGGCGGTCTTCGAGCACGGCCTCCTTTTGTTGCAGGAGCTGCGCGCGCTCCGCCTCTTCCTGAGCGAGCCGGCCGCGCAGTTCCTCCAGAGCGCCCGGGAACTCATCGGCGTGTTTCTCGACCGATTCGAGCTGGGATCGAAGCCGGGCGACCTCTTTCTGGAGAAGTTGAACCTGTTCGGCCGCCTGGCCCTGCAGTTCGGAACGGATGCGGCCCTCCCTCCCGCGAAGCTCCGCTTCCATGGCCTGGCGGGCCGCCAGGATTTCGCGCTGCAGCCGGGCCTCCATTTCCGCCTGGAGGCGGGCGGTCCTCTGCTGGAGCTCGGCCTGGGAGGCCATGCTCGTCTTGGCCTTTTCCGCCTCGACGGTGCGCAGCCACTCGCGCTCGCTCATCTCGAGGCGTTGGTGCCATTCGCGCTCCTGCCCCTCGAGCTTCTGCTCCCAACCCCGATCCCGCTCCTGGAGCTGCTGCCGCCAATCGGCCATTTCCGGAGGGATTTTCGCGGCCCATTCCTTCTCGACCTCGCGACGAATCTCCTGCTCGCGCTCCTGCCAGCGACGCTGCAGCACGGAGAACTCGGTCTTGGCGCGCTCTTGGGCGCGCTCCAAGTCCTGCTTGAGCCGCGCGGCCGCATCGGCCTGCGCGCGGAGCCCCGCCATCTGGCGCTCCATCGCCGCGGCGACCGCCTTGAGCTTCTGCAGGGCCGCCTGGGACATGTTGGCCTCGGCCTTGTAACGCTTGATCTCCAGATCCGCCTCATGCCTGGTTTTCTCAACCGCCGCCTCCAGATCGCGATGAAGCCGTTCGTTCTCGGCTCCGAGCCGATCCTCCCGTTCCTTGGCCTGCAATCTCGCGGATTGGAGCTCGCGCTCCATGCGATCCTGCAGGAACCGGGTCTCCTGGTGGGCCGTCGTGAGCTCCGCCTTGAGCTGGAAGTAATCCCGTTCACGATCTTCCAGGCTCTTCAACTTCGCCTGGGCCGTCGTCGCCTCCTGACTCAGCATCAACAGGCGCTCCTCCAGCAACTTCTTGTCCGCGAGCGCCTTCTGCAATTCCCCCTCCGTCCCCTTGAGCCTTTCGGCCGAGGCCTTTGCCTGGCGAAGCTCCTCTTCCCTGGATAGAACCACCTTCTGCCAATGAGCCTTCTCCTCCAGCCAGCGCCGCTCCATCTCCTGCACGCGCATCGTGAAATGGGTTTCGATTTCCTTGTCCTGGACTTCCTGGGTGCGCGTCTGCCCCTGAAGCGTCGTGACCCAGGTTTCCCTCTCCTTGGCCAAACGCTCCTCGAGTTCCCGGACCTTGGCATCCAACTTCAGACGGACCTCCTCCACCTCGGCATCCCGCCGGTCCCGCCGCAATTTGTCCTGCACCTCCCGGATCGCGCCTTCCACCTTGGAGGCATAGTTCGCCTCCTCCTGGGATCGCAGGCTGGCCAGGAGGACCTTTTCCCTCTCATCCTGAAGCCGCTTCTCCAACTCCTGAACCTTCTTTTCAAGCTCCGGAGTTTGGTTTGGAACGGCGGCGGCCGGGCTGGGCCAGCCCGCGCGCAGCAGGGGCGGCATGCCGGTTCCCATGGGAGAGGGCATTCCGGAAGGCAACGGCAAGGGCGCAGCGCCGGGTTTCATGGGCGGCAGCGGCGGTACGGGAAGTTTTCCCGAATTGGGCGGCAATCCTTCCTTCTTGTTCTTTTCGTCGGCCATTGGAATACCTCTCGTTGATCTTTAACGGACCTGCGCCTTGAAACTGTCCACCCACGCCTTCAATTGCGGGTCCGGGTTATGCTCCAGAGCCTTTTCGTAATGCGCCACCGCCTCCGCCGTCCGCCCCGACTGCTGCAATGCCGCGCCGAGGTATTGATGCGCCTGCCAGAGCCCTCCGTCGAGCTGCGCCGCCTGCTGGAAGTAAGCGACGCAGTCCGCGAAGCTGCCACCCTGGTAGAGCTCAATCCCGGCGTTGAAATATTGCTGAGCGGCGGCGGGGTCGGCCGGCGCCGCGGGAAGAGGATGTACTTCCTTGCCCGCGGTGCCAGGCGCATATTGCCCGCCTGGCGCCGCGGATGGGCCGCCGTAGCGCTCCTCGCGATCGATCGCCAGCTCCTCCTGGAACCCCTCGAACCCGCCCTCCCGCATGGCCTCGCGGACGGTGATTTTGCCCTCCTTCTCCAATTGCTTGATCAAATCGACGATCTTGCTCCGCTCCTCCTCGATCTGCGCCGGCGTGAGCCCCTTGGAATACTCCATCGATTCCTTGAGCAGCGATCCGGCTCCGGCCGACATATTGTTAAGAAACTTGTCTATGACGTCCGGGGCGGCGCTCTGCAAGGCCCGCGCCATGCCCTCGGTCGTCAAGGCGCGGATGACCGTCTGCATGTCGCGATCCTGGAAGCGCACGACGTCCTCGAAATTGAGGATGAACTTGCGCACGCGCTCGTACGTCGCGGGCTTCTCGTTTTTGAGATACTCGAGGATGTTCTGGCGGGTCTGCGCGTCGGATTCCTCCAAAAGCCGCAACAGGTGCTCCATGCCGCCCACGACGAAATCGACGTTCTCCTTGACCTCGGCGTCGATCGCCATCACCTGCTCGCGGGTCACCTGGCGGACCTTCAGGGCCTCCATGGCGACCTTGGCCTGCAGGCCCACGGGCAGCGTGGAAAGAACCTGTTTGGCGTATTCCGGTTTCAAATAGCTCAGGACCACCGCGATCAGCCACGGTTCCTCGTGCCTGAGAAGAAAAAGGTTCCCCAGGCGCTTCAGGTTGTCCTCGTTGATGTAGGAGAAAGGCTCCAATTTTTTCATAGCTTCATCCTCCTCGGATGGAGGCGGGGGCTCCGACGGCTTGCGGCCCAGCATGATGTCGAGCTTGCTTTCTTCCGGGCCCCCGCCGAGCCCGCCCTCTTCGTCCGGCGATTCGATCTTGGACTCGACATTGACCTCGGCGGCCGGCTTTTCCCGCAGAGCGTCCACGTAGCGGCGCAAAAACCGGGCCAGGGGCCCGAAGAGGAAGGTGAGCAGCAGCAGGAGCAGCGCGGCGAACAGCAAGGGGATGTACACGTCCGGCCGCTTGAAATCGTCCGTCCACGGATGCGCGTTGAATCGAGCCGGCCTGAAAACGACCTGGTCGGGACTGGCCTTGAATTGGGTCAGCGCGTCCACGATGCGCGCGCGGATCATCTCGAGGCTGGCGCGGGCGACGGTATCGTCGTGGATGACGGTCACCCGGAGACGCTTCACCTCGCTCCTCAGGGCGAAAACCTGCTCCTGTTCCTGCTGTTGCTGCGCCGCGGTGCGGCCGATCGACGCCTCGGGTTTGTCGGGCGGCTGGTTGGAACTGGTGATGTTCTTGGGTTTGGGAATGCCGGGAAGGATGAAATTGGTTTGGAATCCGGATCCCTTGGCGCCGGACTTCTCCTTGTAGCGTTCCGCCATCCCGGCGCCCGTCTTGACGTTCTCCTTTCGGGATGCGGTATATTCCAGCTCCACGTCGACGAAGGCCTTCGCGCGATCTCGGCCGAGGATGGGATCCAGGATGCCGACCTGGATTTTTCCCTCCAATTGCTCTTTGAGAAGGTTCTGTTGGCGCAGCAGTTCTACTTCCGAAGCTTCGACGAGGGCGTGAACGGCTCTTGCGCCATGCGCGGCAAAGAAGAGCGCGGGGACCAGGATCGCGAAGCGCCGCAGGCTGTTAAACATATGTTAGTTTGCACGTCTCCCGAAAATCGCTCCCTGAGGAGGGGCCGGATCGGCGCGCTCCGACCCCTAAAGTCTAACGGGAGTTTGTTACATTTTCAAGGCGTACCATCCGAAAGCGGGCGCGCGCGAAAGGCTTACGGGATCTGGCGCAGGAATTCCGCGACCACCCGGTTATTCGGGTCAAGCTCCAAGACCTTCCTCCAGACCGCCTTCGCCTTGGCCTTTTCCTCCATCATAAAGAAAGCGCTTCCCATGATTTCCAGGGAGGTGATGTTGTTGGGCTCCAGATCCAGGACATCCTGCGAGCGCCGTATGGCCAGATCGTATTTTCCATCATAGATCGCCTGGCGCGCATCGTAGATTTTCTGGTCCACGAAGGTGAACGTCTCGGGCCCCTCCGGCCTGCGGCTGAGCTCCGCGACCCCCGCCTCTTTCTCCACGATATTGAGCAGCGCCAAGAGCTTGTCGTCCTTGGGATTTTTGTTGAAGGCGTAGCGCAGCGCGTTCACGGAGCCCCGCAGGTCCCGGCCGTCCACGAAAGAGATCACGCCCTTGCGCACGTACGTCTGGAATTCCTCGCCGCCCTGGGCTTGGGGGATGTAGCTGACCACCGTCTGCAGGCGGGCCAGCATCGCCTTGATCTGGTTGTTCGCTGGATCGGCGTCGAGCGCCTGGTTGAACCGCAGGCTCGCCAGGGCGAAATTGCCGTCCTTAAAGGCCTCGAAGCCGGCCTGGATCAGGTCCCGGACCTTTTCGTAAGAGCGCTCCTCCCGGGACCGGCCGAACCTAAAGGACGCCGAGAGCCTCGTGCTGGCCCCCAGGTCATGGATCCCGTTGGCGATATCCAGCGAGAGGCTGCGGAACTTGAATCCGAAGCCGAAGTCCGTCTCCTGCAGGCCGGGCGCGCCCTGAAGCCCGAACCGGATCGCAAACCAGCGCGCCGCCCAGAACTCGCCTCCGAACCGCCAGTTGGGATCGCTCGCCTGCGCCTTGGAGAGATCGAAGCCGAAGAGAAGGCGATCCTTAAAGAGGTGCAGGCTGTTGCCCAGCCGCACGACCACAGGCATCTTATCATCCGTATCCCCCCCCTTGCGGCTGAAAACGTTTTGAATGCCGATGCCGAGGCGGTAGAGGGAGCTCATATCCCGCATCATTCCGATGTCCATGGAGAGGTTGGTGTCGGAGGAGGAATCCAGCTGCCGCTTGAGCTGCTTGAAATTGGCGCCGAAGGACATGGTATCGGTCACCTGCTTTCCCCACGCCAGCGCCATCGCGCTCTGCTGGTCGGAGAAAGAGCCCAGGGACGTGACGGAGGTGGGCTCTCCGGTCGTCGGGTTGAACGTGGCGGCCACCTTCTCGAATCCTCCGGACTGGAGCTGCGTCATGCTGAACGCCCACGTGCCCATCCCGGCGGTCGGATGGGCGTAACCGATGAACGTGAACTTGGTGTCGGCGAAGAGGGTCGCCTGCATGGTGGTCAGCTCCTTGCGCTGGAGCTGCCACAAACCGGCCGGGTTCCAGGAGCCAGCGGTCGCGTCGTCGGAAATCGCGTAGAAAGCGCCGCCCATCCCGAGCGCCCGGGCCCCGACGCCGTACTGCAGGAAAGCGCCGGGCTGGCCGCCCATCTCGGCGCCGTAGGAGGAGATCGCCCCTAAAACAAGAAATCCCCAGGCGCGGGCCGCTCGGGCCGCGACGGGGAAGAGTCCTATCCGGGAAACCAAGCCCCGGTCCTTCCGGGTTCGTATCATTCTCTTCGGTAGCCTGGCACCCCAACAAAGGAGCTGGGGCCACGGCTTTGCGCCCCCGCCTTGCGGCGGGTTTGCTATTATCGCCCGCTCAAGGGCCGGTCGGCTCCAACGGCCCGCCTCAGCCTCTTGAGCGCAATGTCTTGACTAGTATAGCAGATAATCTTGCGTTGTCAAGGGGGTCTGTCAAGTTCAGTGAATGACCCCGATTTTGCGGATGACGGTCGCGGTCCCGGCCGAGGAGCCCGCCTTGATGCGGGCGATATAACCGCCCTTGGACACGAGCTGACCCTGGCCGTTGCGGCCGTCCCAGACCACGAAATTGGGTCCCGCGCGCGCGCCCTCCTGTCCGGGGCCGAGATTGAACACCTTCACGACGTATCCCAGCAGGTCGTAGATCGTGATATCCACATCGGAGTCCGCCGCCAGCGTGTAGGTAATGGTCGTCTTCCCCTCCGGGCCGCCCTTGCGGCTGTCGAACGGATTCGGGAAATTGGACACGTTCGATATGGGCGCCGAGATCAGCGTGGTCGGCACCGCCGCGCCTTCCGTCGACCACCCGGAGGACAGGCCGGCCGCGTTATAAGCCCTCACCCGGTAGGTGAAGAACTGCCCGGCGGGCCGGGGGCGCTCCGTCACGTTCACGGTCGAATTGCCGACCTGATACGAGTTGTTGATCGCCCCGCGCGCCCTGACGGCCGGGATCAAGGCGATCGTATGCCAGACGGGATCGGTTCCCGCGCGCTCCTGCAGCTCGTAGTACGC
>JACQPI010000038.1 GCA_016207585.1 Elusimicrobiota bacterium
AACCTGGAGCTCGACTGCGCCTATCATCTGCCCGGCGTCGCCCGATTCCGAGTCAATGTTTTCCTCCAGCACCACGGCATCGCCGCGGCCCTGCGGATCATCACGGATCGTATCCCCTCCGCGGAGGAGATCGGGCTGACCCCCGCCGTCACCAAATTAGCGGAACTTCCTCGCGGCCTTGTTCTGGTGACCGGCCCGACCGGCTCCGGGAAAACGACCACGCTGGCGTCGCTCATCGAAATGATCAACCAGCGCTTCAGCAAGTTCATCGTCACGATCGAAGACCCCATCGAGTTCGTGTACCAGAACAAGAACTCCGTCATCAACCAGCGCGAGGTAGGGCAGCACACGAAATCTTTCGCCAGAGCCCTAAAGTATTCTCTGCGCCAGAACCCCGACGTCTTGTTGATCGGCGAGATGCGCGACCTAGAGACGATCTCGCTCGCCATCACCGCGGCGGAGACCGGGCATCTCTGCTTCGCCACGCTCCACACGCAGGACGCGCCGACCACGATAGACCGGATGATCGACGTCTTTCCAGCGGACCAACAGGCCGAAATACGCACTCAGCTGTCCCTGGTGCTCGCGGCGGTCGTCAGCCAAGCCCTTTTGCCCCGCAAGGACGGCGGGCGCGTCTGCGCCCGCGAGGTGCTCACCATGATCCCCGCCGCGGCCAGCCTCATCCGCGAGCGGAAGGCCTCACAGCTTTACGGGGTTATCGAAGCGGGATCCAAATACGGGATGAACTCGATGGATCAGGCTCTGGCCCATTTAGTCAGAGAGGGCGCCATCGGCTTCGAGGACGCCCTCGGCAAGGCCCACGACCCGGGCAACCTCCGCAATCTGGTGGCCATGGGCTCTCTAGGGGCCGCCGTCCCCAGGCAGCCCGCGCGCTGACGGGTGCCGACGCCGCCTTGATTTCCGGTGCTCTTCACATTTTATGAACCTTCAAGATATCCTCCGCCGCCGGATACTCATCCTGGATGGTGCGATGGGAACCGCGATCCAGGCGCGCCAACTGCACGCCGAGGATTTCGGCGGGCCGCAGTGGGAAGGCTGCAACGAAAACCTGGTCCTCACCCGTCCCGATGTCATCGGCTCCATCCATAAGAGCTATCTGGAAGCCGGCGCCGACATCATAGAAACGAATACCTTCGGCGCGCTGCGCCATGTTTTGGCGGAATACGGACTGGAAGATCAGGTCCTCGAGATCAACCGCGCCGCCGCGCGCCTAGCCCGGAAAGCCTCCCAGGAATACTCCGCTCCCGGCAAACCGCGCTTCGTCGCTGGAGCGTTGGGCCCCGGAACCAAGACGATTTCGGTGACGGGGGGCATTTCTTTTCAAGAGGTCGTCGAGGCATACCGGGAAGCGGCCCAGGCCTTGGTGGAGGAAGGGGTGGATATCCTCCTGCTGGAGACGCAGCAGGATACCTTGAACGTGAAGGCCTCGCTGATTGGCATGAAGGAAGCCTTGCGGCGCGCCGACCGCCGGGTTCCGATCCTCCTTTCCGTCTCCATCGAGACGATGGGCACCATGCTGGGTGGACAAACGGTCGAGGCGCTTCATGCTTCGGTCGCTCGGCATGATCTGTTGGCGATCGGGCTCAACTGCGCGACGGGACCCGATTTCATGACGGACCATTTGCGGACACTCTCCGAGATCTGCCGTGTTTTTACGATCTGCTATCCCAACGCGGGGCTGCCCGACGAACACGGCCGCTACAATGAAACCCCGGAAATGGTCGCCGGCAAGATGGAACGGTTCTGCCGGGAAGGCTGGGTCAATATCGTCGGGGGCTGTTGCGGGACGACCCCGGATCACATCCGATTGATCGCGGACGCGGCGCGCCGCCATCCCCCCCGGCGGCCCGGCGGGCCGGGCGGATCGATCCTCTCCGGATTGGAGCCCCTATCCATCGAACAGGACCGGCGCCCCTATCTGGTGGGGGAACGCGCCAACGTGATCGGGTCCCGCCAATTCAAGGATCTGATCGTTCGCGAAACTTTCGACGAGGCGGCCGAGGTCGGACGGCGGCAGGTCCGCAACGGCGCCCACCTCCTGGACGTCTGCCTGGCCAACCCGGATCGCGACGAGCTTCAGGATCTGACCCGGCTTCTTGAGCCGCTGGTGCGCAAGGTCAAGGTCCCCCTGATGATCGATTCGACGGATTCCCGGGTCGTGGAAGCGGCGCTGGAGCGCTGCCCCGGCAAATGCATCGTCAACTCCATCAACCTCGAAGACGGCGAGGAGCGCTTCGAGAAAATAGCTCCGCTTTTGCACAAACACGGCGCGGCCGTCGTCGTCGGGACCATCGATGAGGACAGGCAGCAGGGCATGGCCGTGACGCGGGACAGGAAACTTGCCATCGCCCGCAGGTCCTACGATTTGCTCACGCGAAAATACGGCATCCCGCCGGAGGACATTTACTTCGATCTGCTCGTTTTTCCGGTCGGAACCGGGGACAAGAACTACTACGGCACCGCCGAGGAAACGATCGAGGGCCTGCGCCTGTTCAAGCGGGAGTTCCCGGCCTGCAAGACGGTCCTGGGAATATCCAACGTCTCCTTCGGCCTCCCTACGGCGGGGCGCGAAGTCCTCAATGCGGTCTACCTGCACCATTGCGTCGAGGCCGGCCTGGACCTCGCGATCGTCAATTCCGAAAAACTGGCCCGATACGTATCCCTCCCGGAACAAGAGCGCCGGCTTGCGCAGACCCTCCTGTTCTGGAAGGGGCCGGGAGATTCTCGCTATCCGGCCGGCTTCGACGCGGTCGCTGAATTTTCGGCCTATTTTCGCAATATCCAGGCGTCCGTGAAACCCGCGTCGGAACGATCCAAACTGCCGATCGAGGAGCGCTTGGCGCACGACATCGTGGAGGGCTCGCGCGAGGGATTGACCGAGGACCTCGATATTCTCCTTTCGCAAAGGCGAGCCCCTCTGGACATCATCAACGGTCCGCTCATGAAGGGCATGGACGAAGTCGGGAGGCTTTTCGCGGCCAACGAGATGATCGTGGCGGAAGTGCTGCAGTCCGCCGAAGTCATGAAGGCGGCCGTCGCGCACTTGGAGCCGCACATGGACCATGCCGCGATCGCCTCCCGCGGTAAGATCATCCTCGCGACGGTCAAGGGAGACGTTCACGACATCGGCAAGAACCTCGTGCACATCATCCTGAAGAACAACGGCTACGCGGTGACCGATCTGGGCATCAGGGTCGCCCCGGAAACCCTGATCGAAGCGGTCAAGAAGATCGCGCCCCACGCCTTGGGGCTATCGGGGCTCCTGGTCAAATCAGCCCAGCAGATGGTCCTGACCGCCGACGATCTAAAGAACGCCGGCATCCAAATTCCTCTTTTAGTGGGCGGAGCGGCGCTTTCCGCCAAATTCACGGCGACACGGATAGCGGCCCGCTACGGCTCTGCGGTCCTCTACGCCAAGGACGCGATGACCGGCTTGGACCTTCTCAATAACCTACAAGATCCCTCCCGGCGCGAGGCGCTCCTGAGCCGCAATCAAGAAATCCAGGCGCATCTGGCGCAGGAATCCGCCGTCCGACTTGACGCCGCTCCCGCCGGCAACGGCGCCGGGCCCACGCGGATAATCCACGACGCTCCCGCGCCGATCCCCCCGGACCTCAAACTCCACGTCCTATCCGATTTTTCCGTCGAGGACATTTTCCGCTACATCAATCCGATCATGCTTTACGGAAAGCACTTGGGGCTCAAGAATCCCGAACGCGGCTACCAGGACAAAAACCCAAAAGCGCTGGAGCTCTATCGGCGCGTGCGCGCCCTTCAGGACGATATCCTCGCTAAAAACCAAATGACGCCTAAAGGCGCGTTCCGATTCTTCCCGGCGCAGTCGGAAGAGAACTCGATCGTCATTTACGATTCCCCGTCCTCTCCGAAGACGTTGGAGACCTTCACGTTCCCGCGACAACCGGGCGGCGAGCGCCTGTGCCTGGCCGATTTCGTCGCCGCGAAGGGCTCCGGCCGGATGGATTTCGTGGCCTTATTCGCAATCACCTGCGGAGCCGGCATCCGGGAAATTTCCCGGCGCTACCGCGAAGACGGGGAATACTTGAAATCCCACGCCTTGCAGGCGATCGCCATCGAGAGCGCGGAAGCATTCGCGGAATTGCTCCACGAGAAGCTCCGCGCCATGTGGGGATTCCCCGACCCAGCCACCATGACCCTGCGGGAAAAATTCCAGGCGCGCTACCGAGGGCTGCGCGTCAGCTTCGGCTATCCCGCCTGCCCCCATCTCGGCGACCAGGAGAAACTCTTCCGGCTTCTGGACCTCACGCGCCACACCGGGATCGAGCTCACCGAAGGCTGGATGATGGAACCGGAAGCTTCCGTTTCGGCGCTCGTGTTCCACCATCCGCAGGCGCGCTACTTTTCGGTCGGAACGCAGCCCGCCGTCGCCAACCCGGAACCGTAGGGTTCAACCTCCTGACTTCCGCAGGGGCCGCAAAATCGCGACGATCCTCGACGAGGGAGGCTTGAAATTGGGGTGTCTTATCCACAATAATAACGGGCGAAAGTCAGGAGAAGTTACCGCTTCGACGTGTTTCTCTGGCGAGCCCTGGTCCGGGCCGGGTCGGGTCGCTCGGAGCCCGACCCGATCGCACTGTGCGTCGGCCCAAGGCCTGAGGGGGAATTCCGATTTTACCCGATGATCCTTCTCAGCTGTCCGGCCAAGTACAAAGGCAAGGAGATCAGCTCGAAATCCCTTTCACGCAGGATGCTCGGCGGCTCGGCGTTGAAACGCACGGCGCGACCCACCCTCTTTTCGTCGACGAACAGGCGCAGGGATTTGAGCGTCCCCGCCTTGCCGGCCTTGACCTCGATCGGGATGATCTCCGCGCCCTTGCTGATGAC
>JACQPI010000039.1 GCA_016207585.1 Elusimicrobiota bacterium
GTCCACTTCGCCGGATATGAGACGGACGAGGATGCGATCGGGCAGATCGAGCGCTACCTGCGCGACGAGGCCGCCCGGGAGGCGATCGCGCGCGCGGGCCGGGCCGAAGTTCTCTCCAGACACACCTACCGCCACCGCGCCGAGGAGATTATCCGTTGTATTTTCGATTCCAGGATAGATCCCGAGGCCCTTCGCATGGCGGCCCGCCCTTCACGCTTATGGGGTATGGCGCGATTGAAAGCGTTGGATCAGATATACAAGGTCCAATGGCGCCTGCATCAGTGGTTGGACTGCTAACTTTTCTTCCAGACTTATGCGTAGGTGCGGTGAAAATTTCCGGGCGCTTTTGCGCTCACCCCGCATGGGTTGTCCCCACGCATGGCAAGACATGCCTCAGGACACGTTTTTTCTAACATCAAAATATTTCAACATTAGAAAATCAGTCCACAGGGGACACCCTCTGGACCCCTTTGATAAATCAGGGCACTTTCAGCCCGCTTGTTCGTAATACAAGGCATGTTTCTTATGCCCACCTCTTATGGTATGAGGGCCGCTGCCGGTGCCGGTAAATTTTTGGGCGCACGCTCACTCGCTCCTATTGACAATGTAATATACGTCTTTTAAACTAAGACCCGTTGCCCAGTTAGCGCAGCGGGTGCGGGTGGGACAGTATGACATTTCAATTTTGCCCAGTTGGCGCAGCGGTAGCGCGTTCCCTTGACATGGGAAAGGTCATAGGTTCAAATCCTATACTGGGCACCATTTTGTGACGCGTCACGGCGAGGGATAGGATTATGTCTACGGCGATGGAATCTATGAGCGACCCGGCGGCCGGTTCTGCGAGTTCGGCGGAGGCCTTGGCGCAACTGCGCCACTCCTGCGCCCATGTGATGGCGCAGGCGGTGCGGGAATTGTTCCCCGGCACGAAGCTCGCCATCGGTCCGGCGATCGAGAACGGTTTCTACTACGATTTCGATTCCGAGCACCACTTCGATCTGGAGGACCTGCCCAAGATCGAGGCCCGGATGCGCAAGATCGCGGAGGGGAACCATTGTTTCACGGGCCGCGAGATATCCTACCAGGAGTCTCGGGAGTATTGGGAAAAGCTGGGGGAGAAATACAAAATCGAAATCCTGGAAGGTCTCAAGGGCGGCGTGATCACGCACTACACTCACGATACCTTCACCGACCTCTGCCGGGGCGGCCATTGCGAAGACACCCGGGATATCCGCCACTTCAAGCTCCTCAGCGTGGCGGGGGCCTACTGGCGCGGCGACGAGAAAAACCCGATGCTGCAGCGGATTTACGGCACCGCGTGGACTTCTTCGGCCGATTTGGACCGCTATCTCCGCCGGCTCGAGGAGGCGAAAAAGCGCGACCACCGCAAACTGGGGCAGGAACTCGACCTTTTCAGCGTTCAGGATCTGGCGGGGCCTGGCCTCATCTTCTGGCATCCCAAGGGGGGGCGCATACGGCTCATCATGGAGGACTGGCTGCGCGCCGAGGCCCTGCGTCGCGGATACGAGGTCGTATACACCCCGCACATCGCCCAGGTCCAGCTTTGGGAGACTTCCGGCCACCGCAGTTTTTACCGCGAGAACATGTTCAAGGAGCTCGAGGTGGAAAAGGCCCGCTACCAGCTCAAGCCGATGAACTGCCCTTTTCACATACTGATCTACCAAAATCGGCTCAGGAGTTATCGGGACCTTCCCCTGCGTCTGTCGGAATTGGGGACCGTCTACCGCTACGAGCGCTCCGGCGTCGTCCACGGCTTGATGAGGGTCCGCGGATTTACGCAGGACGACGCTCATATCTTTTGCACTCCCGAGACGATCGAGTCGGAGGTGGAGGGCTGCGTTGACTTCGCTCTGACGGTGTTCAAGACCTTCGGGTTCCCGGATTACACCGTCGAGGTTTCAACCTGGGACCCGGCCCAGCGCGCGCAGTACAGCGGCGGGCCCCAGGAGTGGGATCAAGCGCAAGGGGCCTTGGAGAACGTGCTGCGCCGGCGGCGGATCGGATACCGGCTCATCAAGGGGGAGGCGGCCTTCTACGGACCCAAGATCGACATCAAGCTCATCGACGCGATCGGGCGCTCCTGGCAGCTCTCGACGATCCAATTCGACTTCAACCTGCCTCAGAAATTCGGGCTCGAGTATGTCGCGCCGGACGGCCAGCGCAGGCGTCCCCTGATGGTCCATCGGGCTTTGTACGGCTCGATCGAACGCTTTTTCGGGATATTGATCGAGCACTTCGCCGGCGCGTTCCCGCTCTGGCTCGCCCCGGTCCAGGCGAGGATCCTGACGATTACGACCGCCCAAGAGGCGGCCGCCGCCGACCTAGCCGCCGAGCTGCGGCGCGGGGGGCTGCGCGTGGAGATCGACGCGAGCCCGGAGAAGATCAACTACAAAATCCGGGAGGCGACCTTGCAGAAGGTTCCTTACATGGTGGTGTTGGGGCCCAAGGATGTCGCCGCGGGAACCTTGAGCGTCCGACTGCGCGACGGGCGGCAATTCGGCGGGATCGGCAAAGGGGAGTTCCTTTCCAAGCTTCAGGAAGAGGCCCGGACGATGCAGTTGGCGTCCGCGTTTTCAAAGGCGTGACGGGGGGTAGGCTTGTGCCTGGAATCCAGCGACGCGCGGAATTTTGGATACGGCTCGGCGAAGCGGCGGCGCTCGGCGCCGTCTTGCTCGCGGCGCTTCACCCGGAAGCGGCCGCCCGGCGGGAGGAAACCAACGCCCAGGAGGAGAGCTCCTTCCAGGCCGCTTGCCAGCTTTTCCAGGACAGCCCTTCCGATAAGACCGGGGCGATCGACGCCTTGGACCGGTTCCTCAAGAGGTTTCCCGACAGCTCCATGGCGGCGGATGCGGAGTTCACCATGGGGCAGGCCTATTTGGAGCGCGCGCTCCATATCTTGCGAGCCGAGGCCTCCGCCAAGAAATCTTCCACCGCGCGCCTCTTGGCGCCGCGCAATTCGGCCGCGCTGGAAGCCTTGCAGAACGCGAGGGATACCTTTAAATCGGTCGTGGATCGCCGTCGGAAAAGCGGATTGAGCCCGTCCGCTCAATACCGCATCGGGGAGACCGCGTACAACGCCAAGGACTGGAGCGGCGCGATCGAGGAGTTCAAGAGGGTCGAGAAGAGCTATCCCAAGTCCTATATCGTCCCGGAGAGCTGGATGGGCATCATCTACGCCGACATCGCGCTGGAGCAGTTCAGCCAGGCCGAGGCGAATCTTTTCGTTCTCGGGGAGACCTATCCCAGCTACTTGAAGGTGCCCGAGGTGCTCTACGCGCAGGGCGTGATCAACCTTCATAAAGGCGACTATGCGAGCGCCGAGAAGGCCTTGCGGCAAGTCCAGACCCCCGACGCCCAGTTCTACCTCGGCAAGACCTACCTCCTCTCCAAGCGGCCGTTTTTGGCCGCGACGACTTTCGAGCGGCTGGTTCGGGAATATCCCAACTCGGACTTGAAGGAGGAATCCGATTTTTTCATCGGAGACTCTTTCTTCTTGGCGAAGGATTTCGACGGCGCGATCACGAAGTATCAGAGATTTCTGGAAAAATATCCGGATTCCCGCCTCAAGGTGGCGGCGCTCTTTCGGATCGGGGCGTCCTATTTTCAGAAAAAGAGCTTCGTCGACGCCCGGGCCAACTTCCAGGCCTTGCTGGATCGCTACCCGCAGGATTTTTTCGCCCCCCTGGCTCAATATTTTGTCGCTGAGTCGTATCTCGTCTCCAACCAGATGCGGGAAGCCCTCTTCGCGTACACCAAGGTCATCACCCAGTTCCCGGAGACGGTGCGCATCTCGCCCCTGGCGCATTACAAGCTGGCGTGGGCCCAGTACCAGGTCGGAGACTACGGCCAGTCGGCCCAGACATGCCGCAATTTCCTGGAGCTCTATCCCAGCCACACCCTGGCCAAGAACACCTACCTGATACTGGGGAACGCCCTCCTTTCCCTTAAGCGCTATAACGAGGCGGTCACCTCCTGGCAAAGGATCATTGACCTCTCCCCCACCTCCGAGGTGGCGGAGCAGGCGCTTTTCTCGATCTTGCTGACGCAGTACCGGCTGAAGAACTACGATTCCATCCTCACCTCCTACCAGTTCATCTTCCGGCATCTTCCGCCTTCCCAATCGAAATGGCGCAGCCTGTCGTATCTCTACGCGGCGGAGGCCTACCTGGCGCTCAACCAGGTCGACGAGGCCCAGGCGATTTACGACATGATCCTGAAGGTGTATCCCAACGATGTCGCGGCGCTCTACGCCCAGGACGGCCTGGCGTGGTGCTTCTCCGCGCGCGGGGAGGACGAGGCCGCGCTCCAGGAGCGGCGGAAACTGAAGGATATGCTGGTGGTCGCGCGCTCGACGTTCGGTTTTTCGGGAGCCAATGAGCTGGGAATCGCCGACAGCATGTTCAACCAGAAGAATTACGAAGACGCCTTCCAGCTCTATGATAAGTTCGCGAAGGAAAACCCCCAGGCTTCCGAGGCGCCCTCCGCTCTATACCGCGCGGGGATGAGCCTGTATCACCTGCGCTATTACACCCAGGCGATCGAAGCGTGGCAGAAGCTCCTCAACGACTATCCGAAAGCTCCCGAGATCCAGGAGGCGTCGTTCCAGATGGCCGACACGCTCTTCCGCGCCCAGAAATACCCTCAAGCGGTGGAGGCCTACCGGTCGATCGTGGAAAAATACCCCAGGAACCCGCATATCCCGATGGCGCAACTGCGCATCGCGCAGTCGGCCTTCAATGCAAAGGACGACGCCGGGACGGTCCGCGAATCGATCCTCCTGATCCAACGCTTCCCGGCGGCGGCGGAGGCGGCCGACGCCCTGGATCTCATGGAGGCGGTTTTCGACCGGGCGCCGTCGATGGATTTTAAGGAGCCCTTCGCGGCGATCGTCCGCTCCCTGCCGCATAAAAAAATCGCGGGCGAGGCTCAATTCCGCCTGGCTCGGAGGCACTTCGACAAGAAGGACTATGCCTCCGCCGCGCAGGAGTTCCAGGCTTTCAGCGTCGACTTCACCGAGCACGCCCAGCTGCCGAAAGCTCAGTTTTTCCTGGCCGAGTCCCTGTTCCAGGCCGGGAAATACGCCGCCGCGGTCTCTGCGTTCCAGCGGGCGCTCAACAACTTCTCGCTGGACACCGACGCGCCCGTGGCGCTCTTTCATATCGCCAGCGCCCACTACAATCTGAAGGAATATCAGGCCGCTTCGACGTTCTATCAGCGGATGCTGGAGGAATTTCCCGATTCGGAGTACACCAAGCCCGCTCTTTTCAACCTGGCTCTGTCCTTCAAGGCGTTGGGAAAGCTCGACAGCGCGCAGGACGCCTATATGCGGTATATGCAGTCGGCGGGCTCGAAGGATCCGACGGCCCAGGCGGCGCGCTGGGAGCTGTTCTCCATCCAGAAGGATCGAAAGGATTACGAGTCGGCTCTATCCACGCTGGGACAAATCCAGGCCGAAGCCTCGGATGCGAAAACCCAACTCGAGGCCGCCTATCGGTCCGGGGAGGTTTATGTCTTGATGAATCGGCCGGATGAGGCGATCCGAAGCTGGGAGAAACTGCGGCAGATGCAGCCGCCGGCGGATCCGTTCCGCCTGCAAGGGCTCATCAAGCTCGGAGAGCTCTACGAGAAGGTGGATCCGGGCAACGCCATCTCGGTTTACGAGGACCTTGCCCGCAACTCGGGAAACCGGCAGCTGTCCGAAGCGGCTCGGGAAAAGGCGCAGGCCTTGCGCGGCGGCGCGGCGGGTGGCGCATATTCCCGCCAGGCGCCGCGCTTGCCCAACTCGCCGGCGCAGCACGTCGATTCTCCGGCGCCGAAACCTAAGGGGACGAAGAAACCGGCCTCTCCGGGCCGATAAATCAAGGGGGATACTCTCGTGGGGCAAATCAACTTCTTGGAGATATTCAAAGAGAGCTTTACGCTCGTCATACTCTTCTTCTGTTCCATCCTCTCGATCGCGTTCGCCCTGGAGCGCTGGTGGTTTTTCCATAAGGCCCGCGTGGACGGCAACGAGTTGCTGGGCTGCATCCGCAAGCTCTTGGAGGCCGGGAAATCGCAGGAGGCCCAATCCTTCTGCCTGAAGCACCCCTCCCCCTTGGCGCGCGTCCTGCACTTCGGGCTGGTGAATCATCAGCTGTCCCGCCCGGAGCTCGAGGAGCTCTTGGAGACCAAGCGCATGGAGGAGCGGCTTGGGATGGAGCGTTACCTCGGCATTTTGGGGACGATGGGCAACACGGCGCCGTTCATCGGACTATTCGGGACGGTCATCGGGATCATCAAGGCTTTCCGCGATCTCGCCTTGAGCGGGACGGGCGGACCGGCCGTCGTCGCGAAGGGCATCGCGGAAGCCCTGGTGGCGACGGCGGGAGGATTGGCGGTGGCGATCCCCGCGGTCATCTGCTTCAACTACTTCATGCGCACCGTCCGCCAACTTTCGGTCGACATGGAGGTCCATTCGAGCCGGTTTCTGATATTGCTCGGAGGGCGCGGCGGGCACGCGGGGCACGGCGGGCATTCGTCCTAGCGAGTCGATATGGCCGGGGGAACTTCTCAGAGAGACGACCAGCCGATCACCGACATCAACCTGACGCCTTTGGTGGACGTCAGCCTGGTGCTCGTGATCATATTCATGGCGGTCGCTCCCTTCGCGGTCGTGGCCGGCATCAAGGTGCTGGAGTCGCGGGCCGGGGCGGCGCAAGGGAAGACCGCGGTTACCGAGAACGTTCAGGTCGTATTGAGCCGCGACGGCACGGTCACCATCAACGGCCGGAAAGCGGATTTTCCGAGCCTTCTGGCGACCCTGCAGGAGGCGCTCGGGCGGAGCAAGGAAAAGATGGTCGTCTTGACGGCCGACGACAACAACCGCGTGGGTCAGGTGGTCGAGATACTGGATGCCTCCAAGCAGGCGGGGGCGGTCAAGCTGGCGATTCTGAAGACGGAGTCGCCGGTCCGGGCCGCCGGGAACGATGGATCGAGCGCGTCATAGAAAGAAGAAAAAATCCGGCGAGGAGGCCGGGGCGGACGATCTGGTGACGGGGATCAACGTCACTCCGCTCGTCGACGTCTGTCTCGTCCTCGTCATCATCTTCATGGTGACCGCCCCGCTGTTGTCGAATCCGGCCTTTCAAGTGAGCCTTCCCAAGGCGCATACTCAGGAAGGGGAGGAAAAGGACAAGATTACGCTGAGCCTGGGGGTCGGAAAGCGCTACGCCCTCGATGAGAAGGAATACAAAAACATCGGCGAGCTGGTCCAAGAGCTGAGGCTTCGCCTGGCCGCCAGCGAATCGAAGCTGGTGGTGCTGCGCGCGGATCAGGAGGCGCTCCATGGAGAACTGACCGACCTCATGGGCCGGGCCAAAGACGCCGGGGCGGCGTCTTTGACGATAGCGACCGATCCCAAGAAAGAAAAAGCACCGAAATGACCGCGCCTTTCGAGATCACCTTGGCGCCGTTGGATAGTCGAAAACCGATTTCGACCATGTTGGGCCTGTCGGTGGCCCTCCATGTCGGCGGGGTCGCGACCTGGCTCTATCTGCACCGGATATCGCAACAGGCCCCTTCCCGCGTCATCTCGGATGTGGAGATCATCGTGCGGGCTCCGGCGCCCCGGGTGGCTGCCTTGAAGGCGCCGGCGAAGCCGAGCACCTGGAACTTCCTGAAATTGGCTCTTCCGAGCGTGCCCAAGACCCAGGCACCCCTGGAGGTGAAGGCTCCGGAGGAGCTGAAGCGCAAACTCATCGATCTGCCCAAGCGTCTCGATGAAAGCAAGAGCCGCATGGCCAAGCAGCTCGAGACATTGGATTTGGATCGGCGGCGCGCGAATCTCGCGGCGATGGCCGCCGCCCCGCTCCAGGCCCGGACCGCGCGCGCCTTGGCGGAACCTCCAAAGCTCGAGGAAGTCGGCCGGCGAAGGGCGTCTAAAGAGATCCTGGAGATGGCTCAAGTCGCCGAAGAACGCCGCGGCCGCCTGGCCGTCGTGCAGGAGCTCTCGACCGCGGTGGACTCGCGGCAGGCCCGGGCGAGCGCCGCTCAGCCGCTCGCGCTGGAGCAGGAGGTCGCGGCTCCCTCCCGGAAGGGCATGCTGGACAAAATGGCCGGCCTGTTGGCCGGCGACACGCCTTTGCGGGAGCCGCAGGCGGGCCCCGCGCTGCCCCGCAAGCTCGAACCGGTCCAGCTGCCCGATCTGCCGGTCCAACGAAGCGCCGCCTTGACCGAAAAGAGAAAAGCGGTGGAGATCGAGGGGCCTCTATCGAAAAGGAAGGTCACGGCCTATGAACTCCCGCAATTCCCCGCCTGGTTGGCGGTCCGTGGGGTCGCCGAGGCGGAGGTGAGGATTCGATTTCTCGTAAACCCGGGAGGGGAGGTGTTGCCTTCCATGCGCGTGGAGCAGACTTCCGGCTTCGGCGCTTTGGATCGCCTTGCCATGGAATCATTGAAACGTTGGCGTTTCGAAGGGCTCGCCGGAGCGACGGGAAACCAATGGGGAATTATCACATTCAGATTCATATTGGAGTGAAACCATGACCGAGCATATGGCGCAGGGAATGCCGAGCGAAAAGGTAGTGCAACCTCTCGCTCGGCACTGGGCGCGCATATCGCGCCCGGTGGTTGACA
>JACQPI010000041.1 GCA_016207585.1 Elusimicrobiota bacterium
GGTGGAAACGCAGCCAGGAGGCCCGTTACGATCCCGTGTCGATTCCCCAACGCTCCACGAAAGCCCGGGTCGGCAAGCTGCGTCCTCCGGAATATAAGAGGGTGCTCCCCCCATCCAAGCACCAGACGGAGGAAGTCCTCGCCAAGAAGCGTTCCGCCCTGCTTCGCATCGCGAAGCGCTATCTCACGAGCAAGGTCCGAGGCCAGCAAAAACTAAAACAACTGCTCCTGGTCGGACTGCGCACCGAGCTAAACGCTCTTTGGAATCGTTTGGAGGCGTCCCTACAAGGCGAGCTGCAAGATAAGCTAGAAGGCGAGCTCGAACCTTCCGGGGGGCTCGGGGGCGGCCTCCCCGACCTCAAGCAAATACGGCGCATCGTGGAAGGCTCGCCGCAGGAGTGGGATGACTTCGAGAAGCTTTGGCTTTCTTGGTTTAGTCCCGACACCCAGGAGGCTTTGATAAAAATTCGCCGGACATGGGAAAGAGGTATTTCTCATTACTCCGCATTGGCGTCTGAGCGCATCGCCGATTTGGGAGGACTCCTATACTGGGGACCCCATCTCTTCGGCGACCACGTCAGCATCATCGCCTCGGGGCCTTTTTTATGGACATGGGAAGACCGGCGGCTTGAAATTATCGTCGTCCGAAACGATGGGCGCGGCCCCAAGGTCATCCATCCCAAGGCCCTCTCTCGCACCATTGCACTCCCCGCCCTGACGGACCTCAAAGTCGTCGAAGTGGGTGAAGCGTGGCTGCAGGAACATTTTGCCGAGGGCGATCGTCTGCTGACCCGAGCGATCACGCTGGGGATCACGCTGCGCGGCCGGGACCTGCTCAATACCCCGCCGAGGCTTCACGACAAAATTCCGCCTCAAAATTTGGTCGCGCTTGCGGAGGAACTCCTCAATGAGTCGTTGGAGCAGCTCCCTCATTCCACGCAGGAAGCGACTCGGGATCGTCTCCGGCTGATCCATCTCATCCTGACCGCCGTGATACCGGAAGGGACCGGCCATCAAAAATTTTCTCCTCCGGACCCGGATTCCCTGCCGAATTCCGAGCTATTGCGGCGCGTAAAAAGGCGGCTGGCCAGGACGAAACGTTGGACCCTTCAAGAAGCGCTGCGCGCCAAAGTCTCGGCGGCCGCCGGCGGCGTCGCATCCGCCTCTTCCGACAGCTTGGGCGGGCTGATGGCGGGAGATTGGACCGAAGGGCGGGCGCTCCACTTGTTATCCGAGGAAGAATCTCTGCGGCAAGTTAAAACCTGGATTGACTCGGGAACGCCGATCGACGCGGCAGCGGAAAAATTTGCCGCCGCGCTGCGCCGCGCCAGATCACAGAGCGGCTGGTTCGAGTGGTTCCCGCGCCGGCTCGAACTGGACCGCTTTGTGGACGTCGGCGCCGGCCCCGCGGGACGCCCCCTCCAGGTCCGTGTCACCGCGCGCCGCATCCTCGGAGAGGGCGCCACCCCGCAGAAATTCATCGCCTATGCGATCGCCAAAACACGCGCTGAAGAGGGCCTCCTGTCGGCCGATCGCTATGAGCTGGTCCTGGAAGATATTTTCCAATGGTCGCCCGAAGCCCAAGACGGCGTCTTCAAGAACATAGCCTCCGAACTGCACGGCCTCCTTCAAGGCCGGCGGCTCAACGCATCCCTCGCCTCCACCGAGGTTATCGAGAAGATCGGGCGGGCCGTGCAGGATGCCCGCAACGGATTCGCTTTTCGGAACCTGCCGGCCAAGGCCACCCTGCCGTGGACACCGGTCGGGTGGGAAGGAGCGTATTCATCGGAGGACGTCCTGCGCATCGCGCAGGGCCTATCCCGCTTCATATCCAGGCATGCCCCGCAGCGCGGAGCCCGTGTCCTCCTGATTCCCTCGCCGGAAATCCAATCCTCGACCGAAAGAGCCATGGCGGAGGTCTTGGCCGGGAACGAAATCGAAACCGGCATCCTCCAGCGCGACCCAGCCTGGAACGGTGATCCGGCGCAGATACGCGAGGCGTTGCGCAATTCGTCTTTCGATATTGCCGTCTGGATGGAGGCCGAAAGGATATCCATCCTGGCCAAGGACGGCGCTCCCCTATCCCAAGGGGCCTCCAACGAGATCGGCTTCGAGGTATTAAGCGTGCAAGACGCGAAGCTGTTGGATATCGACGCGGGCCATAAACGCAATCTGATCCACAGCGTGACCCCAGGCTCCCTCGCCGAACCCGAAGGCGAGGGTCAAGACATCGCGCCCATTTCGGAACTCGCATCCGCGCTGCGCCAAGAGCCGGAACCCTCTGCGCTCCCGGCCCAAGCCGTCCCGCCTGTCTCCGCCGACGACGGGATCTCGCCGTTGCTCGCCGTCGCGGCCGAGCCTCCCCCCGCGGAAAAGCCGCCGAACTTGACGGCCCGGACGATCCTCGCGGCGCTCTTGGCGCAAAGCTTCATGATCACGATCATCCTCGGGCAGCCGCTTCTGGCGATCCTGCATCCTTCGACCATCACGAGCTACCCGATATTCTTCATCCTCTACTCTTTCATCAAAGCCCTTATATTCCTGAGGGGTTACTTCCAGCCCTCGCCCATCTTCATCGCGTGGCTCTCGATGGCCGTCCCGGCGGCCGCCGCCTACTTCCTGCGCGATCGCATCCACTACTGGATGACCCCGGAAGGCGAGAGCGACCTGGCCCCCTGGTGGGCTTTCTATCGACCGGCCTGGTGGAAACGATTTTTCATCCAGAAATCGGCTCAAGGAGTGGAGGCCGAGTTTGACGCATTGCCCAAAGTGGATAAGCTCGCGAGCCGTTCCAATGGCTTCGATCCCCTCGAGGAGCTTCCCAGCGGCACGGTCGCGATCCGTGAAAAGAACCTGGCGGCGATCAAGCCCTGGGTCCGCCTGCTGATTTATCTGTACTCCGCGGCGTGGCATCGCATCGTGCAGAACCGCACTATCGCCTTCCACCTTCATCAAGGGGACGAGATCGTCATCGCCCGATACCGCCTCGCGCGAGTCCTTTTCTTCGTGCTGACCGCCCCCTTCTGGTTCTATCGCATCTGGGTGGAACTGCTCAAGGTTGCGGTCCTCAAGCTATTGGGACGGCCCCTGTCGTTGCTCGTGCGAATCCAGCCCAAACTGACCGACCGGACCCTCGAGTTGCCCGATTCGATCCGCGACCGCTTCAATCCTCCCGAAATGGTCCGCGTCCGCACCGTTTTGGACCATAATCTCGTGCAGCTCGATGACGGGAGAAACGTCCGCGTTTATAACACGGGCAAGCCCGGCCACGGGGCCGTCGATCTCGTGAAGGCCCCGGCGAAGAATTTCCTGGCGGGACGGCTTTTCTGGATGCTGGCTCCGGCGCGACGGGAAGGCGGCACGCGCAATATGGCGGTTCACCTCTACATCGCGGACGGGCCGTTCGAGGAACGGCCGCTCAACGCGGTCGATGCCATCGCGGCCCATCTCGCGCGCTATGCCCATCGGCACAACGACCCGTACCAATACTCGGGCATCGATCGCGACAAGCTGCCGATCGTCCTGCGCACTCAGCCCGTCGCGCCGAAACAAGCCCGAAAGAACGCCCTCCTGCTGTGGTGGAGCCGCGCCGTCCTCACGGCCTTCCTGGGCCTGGCCCTCGCCTCGTCTCTTTATTTGCTGCAACCGTCGCTGGCCCCCTTGGCGCGTTACGCCGCCTGGGCCCTTCTGGCGGCGGTCGCGCTCCCTTCGGTATACGGCCTCTATCGCAGCACCCGCAAGTTCGCGACGACCGGCCTCATGCGACGGCATCCGGCCATAGCAACCGTTCTGCTCGTCCTTTTCAGCATCGAGGCGCTTCTTCTCTTCCGCCCGAAGGATGCCTTTACCCAGCATTGGGCCCACGCCCCTCGAGCGGAGCGGCTCGGCCGCGCGACGCTCAAAGTTCTCGACGCTCTTAACATCCTGCCTCGCCCCAAGCTGCCGCCCACGGCAGGGCTGCCGCAGATCGCGCATCCGGAGAATTCCGCCGCCGTCACCGGCGACCACCCCATCGCCCAGACCGTCCGAAATCTGGCCGACCCGACCCAGGTGCCGTATTTCAGCGATCAGATCGAGGTGCGCGGCCCCCCTGAGTTGGAGGCGGGCTACCGGTTCGAGTGGGCCTACTCGCCGTTTGTCACTCGGCGCAATCCGGACGGCGACAACATCTGGCTCGCGGTAAGCCGGGTCTACGGCCGCTATCTCGGGGTCAACACTCCGGAAACGGACCACGGCGGCGGCTTCGACGCCAACGAAGGGGCGCAGCCTTTCGGCGAGGAAGCCGCCCGGGAAAACCGCAAACTGGTCCTCGGCCACCGAATCCTAGTAGCCTATAAGAAGGCTGGAAGGGCGCAGGATAGCTTCAGCCGTTCCCTGCTGTTCGTTTGGGCCCCGGAGAACCCCGAAGACCCCGACAGCCGTCTCGTGCTGGTCCAGTGGAAACTCCTTCAACTTGGATTGGGAAACGAGCAGTACAGCCTGACGCTGGACGACACCTTGCTCAAGTACCGCTATTTAAATCCGGCCACGGATATTGCCTACCGCTCCACGCGCAAACCGCGACAACCGGCCTACCAGCTCCTGGATCTCGATCCGCGCAAGGCGCGCGATTACTACTTCAACCAGCCCGCGCCCACGGCGCTGGCCGGCTGGGAGCTCGACGGCGACACCCCGGTGCTCAAAACGCGGGAACCGCTGAAAATCTCCGGGTTCGGCAAAACGGTCACCGAGCAACGATTCGTCCTTGCGCAAACGGCTCTTCCCGCCGACCCGCAAAAACGCGCGCAGGCTTGGCGCTTCATACAAGAGTCGGCTCCGCCGGGGACGGAAATTCGCGTGCTCGTCGCCCGAGGGCATGTCTGGAACGAGGACAAGAACGAGCCCCAGTCGAACATCCCGGCCTACGTGTACTTTCCCTCCTCCACTCCCGGGGTTTACACCAATCTGAACGCGCTCGTATTCGAGGAAGGCCATAACTCGCACGAGCGAGGGATCCCCTCATCCAACCTTCTCAAGAAAACGCACCTGCAGGAGTCCGATCTGAATTATCTCGAGCTCAGCCGAGA
>JACQPI010000040.1 GCA_016207585.1 Elusimicrobiota bacterium
CTGTACGCCTGCGTGCGTCCGGTGCGATGGTTCTCGGGCGTGCCGTGCCCCGTGAAACAGCCGGAGAAATTCAATATCGTGATCTTCCGGGAAAATACCGAGGACGTCTACGCCGGGATCGAGTTCGAGCAGGGGACCCCGGAGCAAAAAAAGGTTTATGACTTTCTGACGAAGGAAATGGGGAAGAAGTTCCGGGCCGATTCCGGCATCGGGATCAAGCCCATCTCCATCACGGGCACCAAGCGCCTGGTCCGCATGGCGATTCAATACGCGATCGACCGCAAGAAACCGTCCGTCACGCTGGTCCACAAGGGGAATATCCAGAAATTCACGGAGGGCGCCTTCCGCGATTGGGGCTACGAGGTGGCGGTATCCGAGTTTCGCGACCGCGTCGTCACCGAGACGGAGGTCTATGACCGGCATCAGGGGAAGACGCCGGCCGGCAGGGTCCTCGTCAAGGACCGCATCGCGGACCAGACCTTCCAGCAGATGCTTCTGCGTCCCGACGAGTACAGCGTGCTCGCGACGCCGAACTTGAACGGCGACTATCTTTCCGACGCGGCGGCGGCGCAGGTCGGCGGGCTGGGAATCGCGCCGGGCGCCAACATCGGCGACGGCGTGGCGGTCTTCGAGGCGACCCACGGCACCGCGCCCAAATACACGGGCAAGGACATGGTCAACCCCGGCTCCCTGATCCTCTCGGGCGTGATGATGCTGGAGCATCTGGGCTGGCAGGAGGCGGCGGATTTGACGGTGAGGGCGCTCGAGCGCACGATCCAAGACAAGACGGTCACCTACGACCTCGAACGCCAGATGGCCGGCGCCAAGAAGCTTAAGACCTCCGAATTCGCGAAGGCCATCGTCGAGAACATGTCCGTCTCCTCGGGCCGCAAGACGCCCGCGGCGGTGTGAACCGGGCTTGCGCCGCGACTACGACCTAATGGCCGATCCCGCCTTGAGCGTGCTGGTTCCCGTCTACAACGAGGCGGAGAACGTTCCGGCCCTGGGGACGGAAATCCACGAGGCCCTGGCGGGACTCGGCCGGCCCTACGAGGTCATCTGGGTCGATGACGGTTCCACGGACGCGACCTTTTCCGAGCTGAGGTCCCTGGCGAAGGCGCGGCCTGATTTCAAGGTCGTCCGGCTCGGGACCAATTACGGCCAGACGGCCGCCCTCGCCGCGGCGCTGCAGTTCGCGCGCGGGGCGGTCGTCGCGTGCCTGGACGCCGATCTCCAGAACGATCCCAAGGACATTCCCCGCATGCTGGCTCGGCTGGAGGAGGGCTACGACGTCGTCAGCGGCTGGCGCAAAAACCGCCAAGACCCCTGGTTCACGCGCCGGCTTCCCTCCGAGATCGCCAACGGCATCATCTCGAAGGTGACGGGAGTGCCGCTCCACGACTACGGCTGCACGCTCAAGCTCTACCGCGCGGAATATATACAGAACCTGAGGCTTTACGGCGAGATGCACCGCTTCATCCCGGCCTTTCTGGGCTTCATGGGAGCGCGGATCGCGGAGGTGGAGGTGAATCACCGCCCCCGCCGCATGGGCCGTTCCAAGTACGGCCTGACGCGCACGTTCAAGGTGCTCTTGGACCTCATGACCGTGAAGTTCATGGACGAGTACATCACCAAGCCGATCTACCTCTTCGGAGGGGGGGGCGCCGTCATGGGACTCCTGGGCGCGGTGATGGCGGTGGTAACGCTTTACAAGAAATTCCACCTGGGCATCTTCGTCAAGGACCAGCCGCTTTTCCAGGTTTCCATTTTCTTCTCTCTGATCGGCTTCCAGCTCATCCTCCTGGGCCTTCTGGCGGAAATCCTGGTCCGGGTCTATTACGACATCAAGGACAAGCCCACCTATTTCATTCGGGAAAAAATAGGACTATAATCGGGAATTCTTGACCTGAGGGCCCGAAGGTAATAGAATGAGATGCGATCTGGTCTTTAATAGCCGCGAAATAGAGGAAAAAGGCGGACTCGTCTTCGACAAGGCGCTCGAAGTCCGGGAGTTCCTCGAGGATGGGCAGCCGGTCGGCGCCTGGGACCGCGCCTTCGCGGACCGGTGCTTGTCGGGCGCCTGCAAGGTCCACCTGGAGTTTTCCATCGGGGGCAGTCGAATCCTCTTGGAGGGCCGCATCGCGGGCCGGTGGAAGCTCGCCTGCAGCCGTTGCCTCGCTGCTCACGATTTGTCGTTCGAAACGGCGCTTGAGGAGACGTATCCGTCCGAAGGCGACCGCATCGATGCGGGGCCCGAGGTCCGGGAGGCGTTGATCCTGAGCGTCCCTCAGAAGTCCGTCTGCAACCCTTCCTGCCTGGGCCTGTGTCCGGGGTGCGGCAAGAACTTGAACCTGGAGCCGTGCGGTTGCCCCCCGGACCGCGCCCTCGCGAGTTCGAGATAAAGTCTGAGCCTTTGGAGATAAACGATGCCAAATCCGAAACGAAAACATACGAGATCCCGGCGCGACTCGCGCCGCTCGGCCAACTGGCGGTTGGAATTGGGCAACGCCAGCCGCTGCACGAATTGCGGGCAAGAGCACGAACCGCACCGCGTTTGTTCCCATTGCGGGTTTTACGGCGGAACGTTGATTCTCCCCAAGAAAACCAAGAAATCAAAAGGCGGCAAGGGTCCTGAAAACACGCCTCCGGCCCAATAGAGGTCCAGCGCCACATGAGAATCGCGCTTGACGCCGCCGGAGGGGATTTCGGGCTGGCGCCCAACGTCGAAGGCGCGGTTCAGGCCGCGTCGGGACTGGGGTGCCGGGTGTGCTTGGTCGGCCCGGCAGAGGCGCTGCGCAGGGAGTTGAGCGCGCGGGGCATTGCCCCCGGCGACGGGCGCTTCGAGGTGGTGGACGCTCCTGAACTCATCGCCATGGAGGAGGACCCGGTGCGCGCCTGCCGGGAGAAACCGAAGGCCTCCATCAACGTGGCGGCGAACCTCGTTTCGGAAGGCCGCGCCGACGCGCTCGTCTCGGCGGGCCATTCGGGGGCCACGATGGTGGCGTCCTTGTGGGCCTTGAAGCGGCTGCCGGGGGTGCTCCGGCCGGCGATCGTCTGCCCGATCCCGACGGCCCGTGGAACCAGCGTGCTCCTTGATGCGGGAGCCAACACCGAATGCAGGCCATGGCACCTTCTTCAGTTCGCGATGATGGGCGTTCTCTATGCCCGGCATGTCCTCAAGATGGAACATCCTTCGGTCGGCATCCTGTCCAACGGGGAGGAGGAGACGAAGGGAAACGAACTCGTCCGCGAGGCGGTCCCCCTGCTCAAGTACAGCGGGCTCAATTTTTACGGGCCCATCGAAGGGCGCGATATCGCGGCGGGAACGGTCGACGTCGTGGTCTGCGACGGGTTCACCGGCAATATCTGCATCAAGCTCATGGAGGGCGTGGCGAGGGTGCTGATGTCCCAATTGAAGGACGAGATCGGGCGGGGAGCCCTTTCGAAGCTCGGGGGGCTGCTCATCCGGCCGGCCGCGCGCAGCGTCAAACGCCGCATGAGCGACGAGGAATACGGGGGCGCGCCGCTTCTGGGAGTCGGCGGGACGGCGATCATCTGCCACGGGAAATCGAGCCCTCGGGCGATCTTCAACGCCCATAGGGTCGCTAAGGAACTCGTGGAGGCGGGAGCCAACGACCGCATCCGCGCCGCGCTCGAAGGTCTCAAGTCCTCTTTGGAAATGACGAAAGCCGTGGATTGAACTCTGGATAAAGGGTCTGGCATAATTGTTGCCTGTGGGAGCAGGGTATGAGACTTAAAGATCAGGTCGCGGTCATCACGGGAGCCGCCCAGGGAATCGGGCGCGCGACCGCGGAGCTCTTTTTGAGCGAGGGCGCGCGGGTCGCTTTGGTGGATGTCGACGCGGCGCTGGTGCAGAAGACGGCCGAAGAAGCGGCGAAACAGACGCCGGGGAATGCGGTCGGCATCTCGGCGGACGTCACGAAGTACGACACGTGCGAAGCGGCCGTCAAGAGCGTGATTGAAAAGTTTTCCAAAATTGATATATTGGTCAACAACGCCGGGATCACGAAGGATAACTTGCTTCTTCGGATGTCGGAGGCGGAGTGGGACGCGGTCCTTGACGTCAACCTGAAGGGGGCCTTCCACTTCACCAAGGCGGCGGCGCGGCCCATGATGCGGGCGCACCGTGGACGCGTCATCAACATCGCGTCGGTCGTCGGCCAGGAAGGGAACGTCGGCCAGGCGAACTACTCGGCCTCGAAAGGCGGGTTGATCGCGTTTACGAAGAGCTGCGCGAAGGAGCTTGCGTCGCGCAACATCCTGGTCAATGCGATCGCGCCGGGTTTCGTGCGCACTCGGCTGACGGATATCCTGTCGGATGAGGCGAAGAGGCTCTTGGTGGGCCGCATCCTTCTGGGACGAATGGGAGAGCCGGTCGACATCGCGCGGGCGGCCTTGTTTTTGGCTTCGGAGGACTCCTCGTACATCACCGGACAGGTGATCGGCGTCAACGGGGGGATGTACCTCTAAGAGAAACGATCGGAGGAATGATGGGAACGAACAACAACGTGGAAGATCGCGTGAAGCAAATCATCGTCGAGCAGTTGGGCGTGGATGCCGGCGAGGTGACGCCCCAGGCGCATTTCGTAAACGACCTCGGCGCCGACTCTCTCGATACGGTGGAGCTCGTAATGGCCCTTGAAGAGGAGTTCGACACCGAAATCCCCGACGAGCAAGCCGAGAAGATCCAGACGGTCGGCCAGGCGGTCGACTACATCAAGGCGCACGCGAAGAAGTAGGCGGAGTCTCCGGTTCGGCAGGCGGGTCCGTGTCGGGGTTAGAGGAGGCGATCGGGTACCGCTTTCGCGTCCCCGGGCTCCTGGCGACGGCGCTGACGCATAAGTCTTTCGCGGCCGGATCGCGCGCTCCGCACGCCAATGAGCGCCTGGAGTTCTTGGGAGACAGCGTCCTCTCGGCGGTCGTGGCGCATCGCCTCTATGAGGCGTTTCCCGACCAGGACGAGGGGATCCTTTCCAAGCGCAAGTCCCAATTGGTTTCTCAAAGGGCCTTGGCGCGCTGGGCTCTGGAGCTCGAGTTAGGCCGCCACCTTCGCCTGGGCGGGGGAGAGGACTCCTCCGGGGGCCGGCAGCGGCCGAGCATCCTGGCGAACTGCCTGGAGGCCTTGATCGGGGCGGTCTACCTGGATGGCGGTTTTGATGCGGCGCAGCGGTTCATCGGGCACTGGTTGACGCGGCGACGGGAGTCGGAGGAGCCGGATTACAAGAGCAGGCTTCAGGAAATGCTCCAGAAGCGCTATAAGACGCCTCCGGAGTACGAGGTGCTCGGCACCGCCGGGCCCGATCATGACATGACCTTCACGGTGGCGGTCCGGTTGAGGAAGGAGTTCCTGGGAAGGGGAGTCGGCAAGAGCAAGAAGGAGGCCGAGCAAGCGGCGGCCCGAAACGCGATCGAAAAACTATAGGAAAAACGATGCCTCGAGGGGAGGATTTTACATGGACTATGGATTGACGGAACAACAACGGGAGATCGTCGAGCTGGCGCGCCAGATCGCCCAAAAGAAAATCAAGCCGGTCCGGGAACATTATGACAAGACGGAGGAGTTTCCTTGGCCGATCGTCGAGGAGATTGCTAAGGCGGACCTCTTCGCGGTCTACCTGCCGGAGGAGTGCGGCGGGCTGGGCGGAGGAACCCTGGAGTTGGCGCTCGTCGCCGAGGAGCTTTCGAAAGCCTGCGGGGGAATCGCCCTGAGCGTGGCGACCTCGGCCTTGTGCGCCATTCCGATCCTCCTTTACGGGACTCCCCAGCAGCGAAAGCGCTGGCTCTCGGAGCTCGCCTCCGGCAAGAGGCTGGGCGCCTTCACGATCACCGAGCCCGGCGCCGGTTCGGACGCGACCGCGACGAAGGCCGCCGCGCGGCTGGACGGAGATCATTACGTCCTTAACGGAATCAAGAATTTCTGCTCGACGGGCAGCGCGGCCGAGCTCTACACCGTCTTCGCCTCCACCAACCCCAATCGCGGCGCGAGGGGCATCTCGGCGTTCGTCGTGGAAAAGGGAACGCCCGGCTTCACCTTCGGGAAGAAGGAGGAAAAGATGGGCATCCGCGCGAACTCGACCTACGAGCTCGTCTTCGAGAATTGCAGGATACCCAAGGAAAACCTCCTCTATAAAGAGGGCTACGGGCTCTTCGTCGCCCAGGACACCTTCGACTGCTCCCGCCCGGGCGTGGCGGCGCAGGCCTTGGGGATCGCCCAGGGCGCGCTCGATGAGACGCTGGCCTATATCCGCATGCGCAAGCAGTTCGGGCAGTCGATATCGAGCTTCCAGGCGATCCAGCATATGATGGCCGATTGCGCCACCTCCATCGAGGCGGGCCGGGCGCTGCTCTATTCCACCTGCCGCGCGATGGACCGCGAACTGAAGCCCGCGGTCGATAAGGCGATCCAGGAGGGCACCACGGTTTTCGAGGCGATGGAGAAGCTCGGGAGCCGTCGCTGGACGAAGGAATCGGGGATGTGCAAGGTCTTCTGTTCCGATACCGCGATGCGCGTGACGACGGACTGCGTGCAGATGTGCGGCGGCATCGGCTACATGCGCGATTTCCCCGTCGAAAAATACATGCGCGACGCGAAGATCACGCAAATTTACGAGGGAACGAACCAGATCCAGCGAAACGAGATCGCCATGATGATGATCAAGGAGGCGGCCTCGAAATCCCGCAAGGAGCTCGTGAGCGCCTGACTCGACCCTTCGGCCGACGCCCCCGCATGCAACCATGAATATCGTCGTATGCGTCAAACAGACCCCGGCCTCGGCGAACCTTCCCATCGACTTGGCGACCGGTCGCATCAAGACGGAGGGCCTTCAGCTCGGCGTGAACCCTTTCGACGAATACGCGATCGAGGAGGCGCTTCGGCTCAAGGAGCGTCTTCCGGGCTCGAGCGTCAGCGTCTTGAGCTTCGGGGCGGCCGCGGCCGAAGAGGCCCTCCGCTCGGCGCTGGCTCTCGGTTGCGACGAGGGGATACTCCTATACGATCCGGCCTTCGAACAATCCGATTCGCTGGCGACCGCCCACCTCCTTTGCGCGGCCGTACGCAAGCTGTCGAAGGCGAAAGGAGCGGTCGCCCTCGTCTTGTGCGGCAAACAGACGAACGACGGCGAGTCGGGACAGGTGGGGGCGGCCCTGGGCGCCTGGTTGGATTGGCCCGCCGCCTCTTGCGTCAAGAAGATTCCCCAGGCCGACGATTCCAAGATCGTCGTTGAGCGGTTGATGGAGGACGGGGTCGATACGGTGGAACTGCCCTTGCCGGCGGTCGTTTCGGTCATCAAGGGGATCAACGAGCCGAGGCTTCCCTCGCTCAAGGGGAAGATGGCCGCGAAGAAGGCGGTGGTGGCGCGATGGGGGCAGGCGGAGCTCGCGGCCGACGTTTCGCAGATCGGAGCCTCCTCGGCGAGCGTGGTCGTCAAGACGGCGCCGCCCGAGACCCGGTCGGCCGGCATGACGGTGCCGGGGGGAAGCCCCGAGGAAAAAGCCGCCTTTCTGGTCCAGAAACTCAAGGAGCTGAAGTTCATCTAATGGCCGAGAATCCGGGAAAAGGCATCTGGTGCGTGGCGGAGCTCCGTCACGGGGCGCTCGTTCCGACGATATTCGAGCTCCTGAGCGCGGCCCGCTCGCTGGACCAGGTTTCGAAGGAAGGCGTCTGCGCGGTGGTGCTGGGCGGCCCCGGAAAGACCGCCCCGGCGGCCAAGGAAATCGCTTCGCGAGGCGCCCAGCGGGTGTTCGTGCTGGAACACGCGCTGCTTGACGGGTTTCTCGAGGAGGCCTATGCGCGGGCCCTGAAGGACCTTATCGAGCGCGAGAAGCCGTCCAAAATTTTGCTTCCCGCGTCCGTCGCGGGGCGCTCGCTCGCGGCGCGCTTGGCGGTCGCGTGCCGGGCGGGCCTTCTTGGCGACGTGACGGCGGTTGCGCTCGATTCATCCGGAAATCTCGAGGCGCTCAGGCCCTGCTACGGGGGCAATCTCCTGGCGACCGTGGCGGTTCGGCGCGGCCTGCAGATGGCGACGGTGAGGCCCATGGCGTTTCCCCGCGCGGCCCAAGCGTCCTCGTCGGGCGAGGTCGTGGCGGCGCCGGTGGATCCTTCTTCCTGGGGCCTTCGCGGGCGTTTCGCGGGCTTCGCGCCGGAGGAATCGAAGGAGATCGATCTGTCCTCTGCGGAAAAGATCGTCTCCGGCGGCCGCGGCCTGGGCAGCGCCAAGGGATTCGAGCTCATTCGCGACCTGGCCCACGCCCTGGGGGCGGCGGTCGGGGCGAGCCGGGCCGTCGTCGACTCCGGCTGGATCGCCTACCGCCATCAGGTCGGCCTCACCGGCCGCGCCGTGCGCCCGAAACTCTACGTCGCCTGCGGCATCTCGGGGCAGGTTCAGCATCTGGCGGGGATGTCGTCGAGCGACGTCATCGTCGCGATCAATTCCGATCCCCAGTGCCCCATGATGAAGCTGGCCAACTTCGCGGTGCAGGGCGATCTGCACCAAATCATTCCCGCCGTCGTTGCCGAGATCAAAAAACAGCGCGGGTGATGGCGGTCTCCGAGCTCGACGCCTCCTGCGCGGATTTTCTTCGTTGCGGGCATTACCGAACCGGCCTGGCCGGATCTCGCGACCTCTCATCGGGTTCTGCGCTGGGCAACCCCGACGTGCAGGCCGCCCTGCTGGGCAAGGAGCATCGCTACGCGCCGGACCGGTCGTTCGACACGCTCCACGTCCGCTTGGAACTCAGGGTGGACTTCGCGCGCCGGCGCGTGGAGGGGCTTTGCCTCACCCGCATCCGCGCCTACAACAACGGCCTAAGGACGCTCGTATTCGACGCCGTCGCGATGAGGATCCTCGATACTCGGTGGGAAGGCTCCCGCGTACGCCATCATTATGACGGCAAGAGGCTCATGGCGCGTTTGCCGAGGAAACTGCGCGCCGGCGAGGAGTCGCAGGTCGAGATCCGCTACCGGCTTGAGAACCCCGAGGTGGGGCTGAGATTCGTCCCGGACGTTCCGGGAGGAAGGAAAATGACTCAACTGTGGAGCCAGGGAGAGCCCGAGGATTCGCGCTACTGGTTCCCCTGCCACGACGCGCCCCACCAGAAGGCGACGAGCGAGGTCCTCGCCACGGTCCCGGCGGGGCTGGTAGCCGTCTCCAACGGGGTCCTCCTGGAAAAGTCCCCCGGCCCGCGGCGCGCGACGCTCACGTACCACTGGCGGATGAACCAGCCTCACGCGCTCTATCTCATCACCCTCGCGGTGGGGCGCTTTTCGGTCGTGGAGGAACGCTGGGAGCACGTGCCGCTCACCACCTACTGCGAGAAGGGCCGGGAGGAGGATGCCAAGCGGGGCCTGGGCAAGACCGCCGCGGCGATGGATTTTTTCTCCCGATCGATCGGGGTGCCTTATCCGTACGAGAAGTACGCCCAGGTCTGCGTGAAGCAGTTCCCGGGCGGCATGGAGAACACGACCGCCGCGACGATGACCGAGGCCTGCCTGATCGACCGCCGCGCCTTTCTCGACAGCGACGCGGACCTCCTCGTCTCGCACGAGCTGGCCCACCAGTGGTTCGGCGACCTCCTGACCTGCCGGGACTGGTCCCACGCGTGGCTCAACGAAGGCTTCGCGACCTATTTCGAGATTCTTTTCACTCGCCACGACAAGGGCCGGGCGGAGTCCGATTACGAGCTGTATCGCAATGCGCGGATCTATTTCCAGGAGGACCAAGGCCGTTACCGGCGCCCGGTCGTGACCTCCTCCTTCCTGAACCCCTGGGTTCTTTTCGATCGGCACCTCTACGAAAAAGGCGGCTGGATCCTTCACATGCTGCGGGAGTCGCTGGGCGAAGAACTCTGGTGGAAGGCGATCGGCCATTACGTGCGCAAGCACAGCCACCGGAGCGTCGTCACGGAGGACCTCATCATCGCCATCGAGGAGGCCACCGGAAAAAATTTGCGGCCGTTCTTCGACCAGTGGGTCTTCCGGAGCGGCTACCCGTCTTTCAAGGCGCGCTGGCAGTGGAGGGAGAAGAGCCGGACGGCCGTCGTCTGGCTTCAACAAACCCAGGGCGTTTCGGACCAGTCCCCCGCCTTCCGGGTCGACGCGGAGTTTCGTTTCGAAGGGCGCGGCTGGGCCCGCGACTTCTCCAAGGCCGTCTCCAAGAAGGAGCACCGCTGGGAGTTCAGGCTGCCCGGGCGGCCGCTCGGCATCGAGTTCGATCCACGGAACAAAATCCTGAAGAGAGCCGAGTTCCATAAACCTCTCTCGATGTGGCTCCATCAACTGCGGCGCGGAGCCGGCGCGGTGAGCCGCATCGAGGCGGCCCACGAGGTCGCCAAGTGGGGGGGAGCGGCCTCGGTCGCCGTCCTCTCGGGCGCCCTGCGCGCCGAAAAATTTTGGGGCGCCGGCGCCGAGATCGCGAAGGCCTTGGCCTCGATAAAGACCCCGGCGGCGTATCAGTCGCTCACGGGCTTTCTGCGCCACCCTCATCCCAAGGTGCGCCGGGCCGTGGTGGAGGCAGTCGCCGAGTTCCGAAACCCCGAATCGGCGAGGCTTCTAGCGCCTTTTGCCCGTAGAGACTCCAGCATTTTCGTCGAGTCGGCCGCGGCGCGCGGCCTGGCGATGCTGCGCGACCCCAAGCACGCCGCGCTGTTTAAATCCAAGCTTTCCCAAAAGTCGTACTCGGACGTGCTCATGGCCGGCGGGCTCTACGGCTTGGCCGGCCTGCGCGACCCCCGTTATCTTCCGCTTTTCCGCCGTTTGAGCCGTCCGCCGACGAGCTACCCAGCCCGGGCCCACGCGGTCCGCGTGCTGGCGCTGTTCGCCCAGGCGTCGGAGGAGGTCGTGGGCTGGCTGTGCGAGAACGTCTTGGACCCCGATGAGCGGGTGGCCGGCGCCGCGATCGCGGCCCTGGGGCAAACCGAGGACCCCCGCGCCCTGCCCGCCCTCGAGAAGTTTTTAGCGAAGACCCACGACATCCGCCTCAAGACCGCCGCCGCGGAAGCGCTCGCCCTCGTCAAAGCCGGCTCCGAGACGATGGGCGACCCCGCCGGGCCAAAAAAAAGCTGATTTTGTCCCGTCGCGGCAGCGCCGCCGGGCCTTAACAATTTCCTGACAAAATTCACTTGCGAGCTTGACACCAAGCTGCTATGCTCATAGTCAGCGCGCAGGTTTTTCAAGGAGGAGCGATGAGCATAGAGATTGCCAGGAAAGTGAAGTCGCTAGCGGTATCAGTCGGAAAAGTCTTCCTTATAATGTGGGGCGTGTTTGCCTTGAATAGTCGGAACGCTTCCACCGC